>JAZRJB010000103.1:0-30167 GCA_045645565.1 Akkermansia sp.
GAATGGGTAGCGATCCGATTCTTCCGTCTCCGTGAGTCCGATTATACATCGGACGAGGGAAATATACCACAACAATACAATAGAGCCCAGGGCGTGAGCCCTGGGTATGGTGTAGTAATAAGACCGGAACCCCGCCAGCTGGCGGGGTGGCAGGGAGGCTCTGCTAAAACACTAAGCCGAAGCTTCTGCCACCCACTCCGCTACGCTCCGGGGTTCTGATATGTTTTTCATTTTACCCTGGGTTCGGGGCTTCGCGTCTCGCGTTGCTCGCTTGCTACGCCCTCGCAGGCCGCCGCGTGGCGGCTCCACCCAGGGCTATTATTGTGTCGCCCTCTCCGAGGGCTCAAAACACCTCGGGCTTTCAGCCCGATAAACATCAATTTATTGCGCAGAGAGGGGGATTCTTCCAAAATGTTGCTGATATTTCTATTCTCTACAAAATCTTTGGGACACGCGGTGATTTTGCGACAATAATTGACGACAAGACGGTCGATGTCAGCGCGCAGCTTCCGCCCGACCAGCCCCTCCCGGGCCTGATGCACCATTGTGAAAATCAATCCACCTGCACCAGCCAATGCGCATCAGCATACGCGGAAAAGCACATGGCAACCTGCTCTGCGGTCTGCTTACCGATATGCAGCGGGGGCAATGCATCCACCGCAAACCACCCAACCGCACAGGTTTCATTATTTTCAATCAGCTCAGGTTCAGTGAGCAGCTCACACAGCACAAAAGCCTTGATGATATTGTAGGGAAACGGGCGGCGGCAGTTGCGGCGGGTGTATTCATGCAGCGCCACCAGCCGCCCCACCTCCACAGCAACGCCAGCTTCCTCCTGCGCTTCCTTCTTCAGATTGGACGCAATAGTCTGATTCACATCCACCCAGCCGCCTGGCATAGCCCACAGACCATCCCGCTCCTGCACCAGCAGGATTTTTCCATCGCGGATAATAGCCGCGCGGGAATCCAGCTTCGGTGTCTGGTATCCCGTCTCATTGCAGAAGAGGTTTCGCACTTTTTCCAATGGTAATTCCGCCATTAACGAAAGCATCTCGGCCGATATCTCACGCAAACGCGCAAAACGCTCCTGGTCGAATGGATCAGGACTATACTCCACCCCTGCCTGGGCGATGAATTGAATCTCCTTTGCCCAGCTGAGCCACTTCGGTCGAACATCCTCATTCTGCATATCGTCACTCTATCACAAATTCTGCCCCCAATCGAACTTTATCACCCATTCATGCCAGAGATTGTTTATCCGCGGGATACCCATGCCATTATCCCCGGAACAGGGGCCGCAGACTGGGCGTAGGAAAGGTACGCATAGTGAAAAACAGCCTGCCCGCCTCTCGCAAATTTCAGTATGAATACAGCATGATGGCGAGCCGTGGGATTCATCCCGTTTTATCAAACTCTGCAGATGCTGACAGAAAACCGCTGTATGCACCTTTATGGCGCATACAGCGGCGTGAAAGGAGAGGAGCAAATCCCCTGCTCAATTAAAATCGGCAGTCTGCCGAAATTACTTGCGGCGGCGACGTGCAGCCAGACCAGCCAGAGCCAGCAGGCTCAGCGTAGCGGTGGTCGGCTCGGGAATAGACGGAGTGGGCTCAGGGACCACCGTGCTATTCTGAAGCACCGTGATATTCTTGACACCAGCGGTGCCGCCGGCACCGTCAGTCAGGAAGCCGACCTTGTTGAAGGTCACGTCCTCAAGACCGGTGATGGTGGTGTTCCAGCTGCCACCGCCACTGAGGGTTGCACCGATGGTCATGTTACCGTCCTGCAGAGTCAGGGTGTAGGAAATATCGCCGGTGACAGTGAGACCAGAGGAACTGTCGAGCACGGTGGGGTTAATCTTGGTGCCGGTCTGGAAGCATACGTAATCGCTACCTACAGCCTCAGTCAGCGTGCCAACGTGAATATCGCTGTTGGAATTATAGGAGTTACCGATAACGATGCTGTATGCATCGGAGCTCAGGAAGAACATATTGCCAGTGTCCTCAACGCTGTTGTACAGGGTGAAGGTGATGGTGTATGCACCCTGGGAGGCAATGTCCAGAGTAGTGGTGAGGTAGTTCTGCTTCCACGGCTGACCAACCGTAGCACCATTCGTGCCGAAGTTGTAGTAGGGAGTATTACCAGTACCATTAAACTGACCTGCAGTCCAGCCGGCGGGGGTGTCGGCGTTGGTGCTTCCTGTCAGGGCGGTGAAGTCCATCGTGAGCAGGGGTTCTGCACCCACAGTCACGCCAGCCAGAGCCATAAGGGCTACGATTGTTTTTTTCATAATTGTAAGATGTTTGATTTAAGAGGCTTGAACAGCTTGCGTGAGCCCCCCGCCCCACATACGTCGGGAGTCCGAGAGTCCTACTCACAATCTGCTGAGGTTACTCAGCATAAAACGAGATGGTGAAGCAAGCAAAAAAAATGCAAAAATACTTAAAATTGCGCATTTTTTTGTACTTACCCCCAATCATCCCCTACCCCATGCTCCGGTTGTCGGGGTTTCGCATCCCGCCAGGCTCATAATCCAGAGGAGCCTCGCCTCATGAGGTACTTTGATTACTTGCGGCGCCGGCGGGCGGCCAGGCCTGCCAAGGCAAGGAGGGAGAGCGTAGCCGTAGCAGGCTCCGACACCAGTCGCCAGTTCGCTAATGTATTCGTACCCATGGCAAAAGAAAAGGCGGCGATTTCGATTTGAAAGCGCCTCCCAGAGGGGTCCTTCAAGGGGCTCAAACTCACAGGGAGTCTGCCATCATTTTTGGCGGCATTAAAAACAAAAACATTGATATATCAATATTTTTATTTTGCAAAAACTGCAAAAAATGCCATTTTTGGCAGTTTACCGCTCCGTTCGGGCTACAACTCAGACAAATTGCATTCTAATGCTTCATTTTCAACTACGGTAAAATTTTCAGCCAAATGAAAAAGAGGCTTGCGGAGGGAGATGAAATCTGTTAGGATACGAGCGTTGACTCTCCCTGACTACCCGAATTGAGCCGACCGTGACAGCCGGGCTGTCGCTACGCGTTCAGGCAAGTTGGGGCAGGGGGCAACAAGTAACACCTGACCCTACCCACATATCCCTATGATACCTGAACTCGATAATGAACGTACTGTTGTTTCCGTTATTCGCACACGTCTGCATCAAGCCATGCGCCGTCGCACCTGGAGATTCAAGCGGAATGCGCGTTTGAATGCCTTGCTCCCGCTGGAACATTCGCGGCGTTTCCGTATGCCTTGGGCGGGCATTATTCCTGCCGTGGCAGCGATGCTGCTCAGTCGGGCGTAATTACGGCTTGCCTGTGCTGCGCCTATCCGTTACAATGGGCGCAGCATGGCAGATTTCTGTGAGATAACTGAGGCATCCGTAGCGCTTAAAACGTATTTTGGTTTTGATGCGCTGCGTCCCGGTCAGGACGAAGTGGTGCAATCAATTCTTGCTGGGCGCGATGCTATGGGCATTATGCCCACTGGCGGGGGTAAATCTCTCTGTTATCAGTTGCCTGCACTGTGCCGACCGGGGCTTACGGTGGTTGTATCACCGCTGATTGCTTTGATGAAAGATCAGGTGGATGCCTTGCAGACCAGAGGCATTCCCGCGGCTGCCGTGAATTCTGCATTGGGTGTAGATGAGTACCGCCAGGTGATGCAGGCGCTGCGCCATGGCGATTTGAAAATCCTCTACGTTGCTCCCGAACGCTTTGCGCAGGAGGGCTTCATGAGTCTGCTCCGTGGGTTGGATATTGCACTGCTTGCGGTAGACGAAGCCCATTGCCTGAGCCAGTGGGGACATGATTTCCGTCCCGATTATCTGCGTCTCGGTCGTGTGCGGGAGGCTCTCGGGTATCCCCAGACGGTGGCTTTAACTGCCACTGCCACAGCACATGTCCGGGAAGATATTCTGACAACTCTGCAGCTGCGTGACCCTGCTGTCGTCATCAGTGGGTTCGGGCGTGATAACCTGGACTTTGCCATTACTCACTGCGAGAATAGGAAAGCCAAGTTTGAGCGTATACACCGGATGATAGCCCGTTGGAAGAAGGGTATCATATACTGCTCCACGCGCAAGAACGTGATGCTTGTTTTTGACGAACTGGTATCCAACCATGTGAATGCAGTGGCCTACCATGCCGGTATGTCTGATGAAGAACGCGAATTTTCTCAGGATGCCTTCGTTTCCGGACGGGCTGATGTAGTGGTGGCGACCAATGCGTTCGGTATGGGGATTGACCGTTCTGATGTGCGTTTTGTGGTGCATTTCGAGATACCGGGTAGTGTGGAGGCGTATTACCAGGAAGCTGGTCGCGCCGGTCGAGATGGGGAGCCGGCGGCATGCGAGCTGCTGTTTAACCATGCTGATTTGAAAACGCAGGAGTTCTTCTTTGAGGGAAGTAACCCGCCGATTGCCCTGATTCGTTCATTGTACAATTTCCTCCGTTTTGAGTGTGAGCCGGTCAACCACGAGGTGCATCTGACTGTGGATGCCATGTCGGAGCGTATGGGGAAGGATGTTAACCCCATGGCAGTGGGAACGGCACTTTCTTGTCTGATTCATGCAGGTGCCATTCAGCGGTTCGATGTGCCCGGGCAGTTGTCTAAGGGAACGCGGATCCTGAAACCTGAGGTGAATTTCGAGTGCCTGGAGATTGACCGCACCCGGTTGGAGGAGAAAGCCCGGCGTGACCACCTCAAGATTGAGGCCATGACGCGGTTTGCGTATTCTCCCGGCTGCCGCCAGCAGTGGATTCTTGATTATTTTGGTGAATCGAACACAGAACCCTGCGGGCATTGTGATGCCTGCTCGGCTGCAGACGATGGTGAGCGTGAGGTTTTGTCTGAGGAAGACCTGCTTACGGTGCGGAAAGCGCTTGCCGGTGTTGCTCGCGCATCGAAACGCGGAGCCCAGGGTGAGTGGGTTGCTATTTATGGTCGCGGTAAGATTATGGACATGCTGCGCGGTGCAAAAAATGCGTCTATGCACCAGTATCTGACCTCACTTTCAACGTATGGCTTGCTCAAACACATGCCGGACGCCAGAATGAAGGCGCTTTTCCGCGCTATGCAGGAGGCTGGCTTGTTGCAGACAACCGGCGGTGAGATGCCGCTGGTCACGCTTACGCAGCTTGGGGAAGATGTGATGCTGAGCCGCAGCGCTCCACGGCTTTCCCGCCGCGGCTGGAGTGGTGTGTCGACGCTAATAAAGCCTGCCACGGCGAAGCTCAGCAGAACCAGTCAGCTCCTGGAAGGGATGGGGCTGGGGCGCATGGATAAGGAGTTATATGCGCTGCTGGCAGAACTGCGCCGCGACCTGGCGGACGAGTTCAACATGCCGGTTTACCGCATTATGCACAATGATACCATGAAGGCGCTGGCTACGCTGAAACCCACCACTCTGGAGGCCGCCTCCCGCATCAAAGGCGTGGGCCCCTGGCTGCGCTCAAATCACTTGCGTGCCTTTGTGGAGCTGATTCAGGATTACGAGGAACGCTGATTCCTCAGCATTTACCCTTGTACTCATAGCCGGCCTGCTGCACAACCCGGGCGGCCTCAGCGTCGTCGAGCGGTTCTGTGCTGGTGATGGTTACGGTGCCGGTCTTGTGGTCTGCCTTCACGTCAGTGACGCCGGGAATGCTGCTGAGTGCCTGGGTGATATGGCGTTCGCAATGTGGGCACATCATGCCTTCTACCTTGAGGATGCTCGTATTCATTTCTTTCCTGACTGGTTTGATGAGTTGTATATTCCGGAGACGCAGGGCGTTACCGATGACAAACAGGCTGCTCATGCTCATGGCGGCAGCTGCCACGACCGGGCTGAGCAACCAGCCAGTGAACGGATAGTATACACCGGCTGCAAGCGGTATCATGAGTATGTTGTAGAAAAATGCCCAGAAGAGATTCTGACGAATCGTGCGAATGATGCATTGGCTGAGGCGCAGAGCTGCCACGGCGTCCATGAGTTCACTGCGTACCAGAATGATGCCCGCGCTTTCGATGGCAACATCCGCCCCTGCGCCGATGGCAATGCTTACATCTGCCTGTGTAAGGGCAGGGGCATCGTTGATGCCGTCTCCCACCATGGCTACGCAATGTCCTTCTTCCTGAAGCCGGTGAACCATTTGTGCTTTTTCCAGCGGAAGCACTCCGGCATAGTAGTCGTGGATTCCCACTTGTTTTGCAATGGTTCGCACCGTGGCGTTGCAATCACCACTCATCATCAGTACTCGGATGCCGGATTGCTGCATTGCCGCGATGGCTGCTGCACTGTCTTCCTTAACCGGGTCGGTCACGCAGAACATTCCCATGTATCGCGAGCCGTGGGCAAAATAGAGCGGGGTGATGCTGGATTCTCCGGGCGGGGGCGGGGTGATTCCATGTTCCTGCATCAGTTCTGCATTACCTGTCAGGCACAGAACGCCGCGCAGTTGGGCGCTTACTCCGCGCCCCGGGTGATAGGCGTGATTTTCTGTAACCTCCGGGGTGCAGGCAGCCGTGGCGTTCTGTATGGAGCGCGCTAGTGGGTGGGTGCTGTGTTGCTCCAGCGTGCATGCCAGTTGCATCAGCTCATGGCGGGTTACTCCGTCTGCCGGAATTATTTCCGTGACAATAGGGCGCCCAGCGGTGATGGTTCCCGTCTTATCCAGAATGATGGCGGTGGTGCGCCTGGCTTGTTCCATGGTGGTGGCATCCCGGAACAAAATGCCATTTTCTGCGCCTTTCCCGGCTCCTGCCATAATGGAAACCGGGGTGACCAGCCCCAGTGCGCAAGGGCAGGATACGACCAGAACGGCTATGGCACAACTCATTGCAAAGGTCAGGTCTGCTCCGCTCAGTAACCAGATGATTCCAGTCAGGATTGATATGGATACGACACAGGGGACGAATATGCCTGAGATGCGGTCTGCCTGTCTTGCGATGGGGGCTTTCGAGGCTGCTGTTTCGCCCACCATCTGAATAATACCGCTGAGTGCAGATTGATCCCGGGTGCAGATAGCCCGGGCAAGCATGGCGCCGTTTCCATTGAGGCATCCGGCATATATCCGGCTGCCGGGTTGTTTGAGAACCGGCATGCTTTCCCCGGTCAGGCTTGATTCATCAATGCTCGATATTCCTTCTGTCACTTCTGCATCAACCGGTATGCGGCTCCCCGGGGGCAGTTGCAGTATGTCCCCCGCCTGGAGCTCTTCCGCCGGGATGACGACGCTGCGTCCATGGCGTTGAATCGTCGCGGTCTGCGGTAACAGTGCCTTAAGTGCGTCGATTGCCTGCCCGGTGCGGCTGGTGGCCCGGCTTTCAATCCATTTTCCCAAGGTGATGAGGGTGAGAATCATGCCTGCTGATTCCAGATACGCCGCGCCTTGGTGCAGCAGGCATAAATCCACAATGCTGTACACGACTCCGGCACCTGCACCCAGGGTGATGAGGGTGTCCATATTCGGCGCCTTGTGCCGGACTGCCTTCCACCCGCTGATGAAAAATGCCCGGTTCAGCCACAGGATGGGAAGCAAGAAAAACAGCTGTAATAGCGTGGAAACCAGCCCTGCTGCGGTATGGTGCAGCACCACCATCGGCAGCAGAAAGAGGCTTGATTGCAGAAAGCGCTTTTTTTCCTGGCTTGTGTCTCTCCGGGTGCTTGTCTGGTTCCCGTTTGCGAGCTGGGCGCCATATCCGCCCTGTTCCACAGCTTGTATAATGTCGTTTGTGCTCAGTCTGGCGCCATCATAACTTACACGCATGATGCGGGTAAGGAGGTTGACTTGAACCGTGCCGACCCCGGGAAGTGAAGCAACGATTTTCTCCACACGGGAGGAGCAGGCGGCGCAGCTCATGCCGCTGACGATGAATGCCTGCTCCGTCATGAAAAAAATGAGGGTGGGCTGTTATTTCGGCTGTATGGTCAGGATTTCATCCATCTCCTCAGAACGCGAGCAGCTGAAAGCATCGCGCCCTGTGCGGTCCTGCATAGTGGGGGAGGCTCCATGTTCCATAAGAGCCTTGGCAATGTACCGGTTGTTGTCAATCACGGCGTGCATGAGGGGTGTTGTGCCATTATCATCGCTCATGTTCGGGTCGGCCTGGAATTGCAGCAGGACGGTGGTTGTTTTGCGTCTGTTGCTCAGAACTGCGGCAATAAGAGGGGTGCTGCCATCGCACTTGCGGTTGAAATCAAAGCCGCCGGGTTGTGTTGCAATCATGCGGATGAGTTCATGATGACCGTTTTCCGCAGCGCGGAACGCTGCGCGGAGGATGGTATCCGCTGATTGTTGGGCTTCCGGTTGTGCCAGTAGCCCGCGTACGGCTGTCTTCTTGCCGAGTATTGCGGCCAGTTCCAGCAGGGTCCTGCCTTCTTCGTCTTTCAGTGAAAATGGGTTGCAGTTTTCTGAATGCCACTTGGTGTTTAGCTCGTTATAAATGGCAATTTCGGCACGGTAATCCTTTTCTTCCCGGAAGGTGACCCAGGAGCAGCTGCAGAAGATAAGGTAGACCATGCTCCATACCACCCCCATGACTGCTTTTTTGGAAGCAAGCGCACGGGCTATTGCCAGAAGTCCGTTGACAATGCACCCGGTGACGCAGAGGGTGAGCAGCCACAGCTCGACCGTTCCGGGTGTTTCAATTCCCATGCTGACCTTCCACGAAAGCAGGGCGATGATAATCAGCAGAAGAATAGGATTGGCGTAATCTTTCATTGGTATCTGATAGGGTGAGAGAAAAGGAGGATTGTGACTGAACCTTAGCGCTTTCAGGCCTCGGCGGGTGTGGCTTTTGGTGCCTCGTCTTCTTTAGCTTCAGGTTCCGGTACCGGGGTTTCTTGGGGGGCGGGTTCGTCTGCGCCCTCGTTGCTGGTGGTTGAAGCCGTTTCGTTCTTCTGTTCCGTTTCCACCGGCACCGGGATTTCTTCCTTACTGTCGGGGGCGCTGGTAATCAGCTTCTTTTTCGGGACCTCGGGAATAGGGGTTGTTTTCAGCAGAACCGGACGGGTTTTGGTGATGGGCTCAGTCTGAGCATCAACCGTTGATGCGGGAGCCTCTGTTTGAGTTGTTGCCGGTTTTTCCGGCTGTTTATCATTCGCCGGGGCTTTTTGTGCTTTGCCTTCGGTGGTGATATAGGTTTCAAAGAAGGCCATGAGCAGGGCGTATATCAGGAAGAATGCTGCGGGAACAGCTGCCAGAATCCACGGGGACTCCTGTATCATTGTCAGGGCGCCGGGCTGGCCGGGCGCTGCTGCTTTCGTCCACAGGTAGATGCCGTAGGTCAGAAGTTCGGTGACGGCATACCACAGACCAAAACTGACAATGGCCGTGATGGCGACCCGCCCGCTGGCTGCTGAACACAGCCAGCCTGCCAGAAAGATGAGCAGCACAATGGCTACCGGTATCTGATAGGCGCCCACCATGCTGCAGAACTGCATGACGGCTTCGTTATTGTAGAGAACATACGGCAGGGCAATGCGGGGACCGCACAGCGCGTAAAGCCCGCCTGCAAGCAGCGTGATGATGGAGCCGCAGAAGAGGATGTTCCAGATGGCTTCAAGAAGACGGGTGAAGGAGAGGATGCTCAGCAGAAGGATGACTGCCAATGTAATGGTGAAAGCATTTATGCTTGTGAACTGCTCTGCAATAGCGCTTGCGTTCAGTGAGGTGCAGAAGTCTGTGAGGCTTACAGTGGAGGCAACTTGCGTATAACATGTGACAAGCAGCAGCACGATGATGCTGAACACCACACGGAAGAGAAGAGTCAGTGCTTTCATTACCCGACTATTTTAGGCAATGTGACTTGATTCGTCAAGGTAAAAGGGGGTGCTTGTCCTTATTATTTGTCACGCTGGCATAAAATGACCGCCGGAGGCTTACCTCCGGCGGTGAAAATAGATGGGGTGAGTGTTCTGTTGTTTCTTATTCAGGCAGGCACTCGTCTGCCACCATTTGCTCCATGGTCTGGCGGCGGCGGATGAGGCTCCACTTGTCGCCGTCCACCAGAACCTCTGCGGCAAGCGGGCGGGAGTTATAGGTGGAGGACATGCTGAACCCGTATGCCCCCGCGCTCATTTCTGCCAGAATTTCACCGGGCTTGACATCTGCAATGAGGCGGTTCTGCGCCTGGAAGTCACCGGATTCGCAGACGGGCCCCACAATATCAGCCACGATTTCATCATTCTGGTGTTCCTTGACCGGCCAGATTTCATGGTACCCTTCGTAGAGAGCAGGGCGGATGATATCGTTCATGCCGGCATCTATCATCTTGAATGTCTTGGCCTCGCCTTTCTTTTCATAGATGCATTTGGTCAGCATGGCTGCAGCGTTACCCACAAGCCGGCGTCCCGGTTCTACGAGAATGCGGATACCCAGCGGCTGGAGCAGGGGGATGATGGCGTCTGCGTAGCTCTGAATCGTAATCTGTTCCGGGTGTTCGGCCCACCATTCCGGTTTGCCGGATGCCAGGCACCCATCATACACAATGCCGATACCCCCGCCGATGGACCAGAATTCAATGCCGTACAGTTCAATGAATTTCCTGACAATCGGGAGGACTTTTTCAATCGCGTCAGTGAAGGGCTTCTTCTCGGTGAGCTGAGAGCCAATGTGCATCTGCAGTCCTTTGATGTGCAGGTTCGGCATTTCTGCTGCAATGGTGGCGTAAACGTCTTCAATGCGGGAAATATCCACACCGAATTTGTTTTCATTGGTGCCGGTGGTGATGTATTTGTGCGTATGGGCATCCACGTTCGGGTTCACGCGCACGGCAACCGGGGCTTTCAATCCCATTTCACCGGCAATGCGGTTGATTTCGCGTAGCTCATTCTCGCTTTCGCAATTGAAGCAATAGATGTTCTGCTCGAGTGCATAACGGATTTCCGGTTCTGTCTTGGCAACGCCTGCATAGGTACACAATGCCGGATTACCCCCTGCGTTGATGATGCGCCAGAGTTCGCCGCCGGAAACGATGTCGAACCCGGCGCCCTGCTGAGCTACAAGATTGAGGATGGCCTTGTTTGAACAGGCTTTTACCGCGTAGGCAACATGTGCGTTGATGGGCGCCAGTGCCTGGCGGAATTCTGCCAGGTCTTCTGTGATGGTTTTCTTGCTGTATACAAAGACGGGGGTGCCGACTTCTGCTGCAATATCAGCAAGGTTTACATTTTCACAGTACAGGTGGCCGTTCTTGTAGGCGAAGGAGTGCATATATCTTATATCTGCTTGTTGTTAAGTTTTTGAACGTGGGGCGGTGGCTCATCTGATATGATGACTGCCGCCCAGGAAAGGTCGCGGGAATTTTCCAGTGCCAGTTTGATGAGTACCATGATGGGAACTGCCAGAAGCATACCGCAGGGACCCCAGACCCATCCCCAAAACAACACGGCCAGCAGGACGACAGAGGTGGCAATCCCGAATTGCTTGCCCAGGAATATGGGCTCGATTCCGTTGCCTATGGTAAAGTTAATCAGTATGTAACAGGTGGTGATGATGGCGGCATCACCCCAGCTTCCCATGAGAAGTGCCATGATGATGGGCGGAATGGCTGCCACAATGGAGCCAATGGTGGGGATGTAGTTCAGCACATAGGCCAGTACGCCCCACAGGAATGCGAAAGGCACATTCATGAGGGAGCATGCCCCCCAGGCCAGGAAGCCTGTTGTAGCGCTGGCTATGGTTTTGATGAGCAGGTAGCGCTGAATGCCCTGGAGGGCTACGGTGAAGTCTTCTTTGCCCTTGGTGCTGTTCGGGAGCCGGTGCAGGTTGCGTTTGAAGAGCTGGGCTTCTCCCAGCATGAAGGTCATCAGAACAAGGACCAGGGTGCAGGTTGTGACAAAGGTGATGGCCTGCCCGGAAACGGCCTGCACCATGCTGACCAGTTGCTGGGTGTCAAACAAATCCTGCGGTGAAGTGAACAAGGCTCGTGCCTGGTCCTCCAAGCCGAAGTTCCCCAGCCAGTGCATCAGTTCGTTGTACTTCTCCATCATGCGGGGGGTGAAGTCGCCCTGCAGGGTGGACTTCATGTCTGCCGCCAGGAACTTGATGATGCTGGCTACGCCGAAGAGGATGCCTCCGTCTGTCAGTACGGTTGCTGTAACGGCCAGCCAATGGGGGAATTTCAGGTATTGGCGGAGCAGTTTTGTGATGGAATAGCTGATGATGGCGAGGAACCCGGCCATCATGATGGGAAGCAGCACGCTGCGTGCTGCTTGCAGTCCGAAGATAACAATGACGAATGCCGCCGCGGTCAGCAGGAACCGGGCGCCTTCTCCGAAATAGGGTTTAGGTTCTGATTGTTCTGGCATAGGACGCGCCCATTTTACACGCGCCTGCGCCTGAGTTCAAGCGGTAATAGCGGTTATGGCATAAAATTGGCGCAAATTCAGGCATCCGGCGCGGTGTCTGGCCAGTCGTGGCGCGGGTATCGCCCTGCCAGGTCCTTTTTCATCTGCGGGTATCCGTTGCGCCAGAATGAGCTTAAATCACTGGTAATCTGGTAGGGGCGTTGGTTCGGGGCAAGGATTTCCACCTGGCATCTGACGCGTCCATCTGCGATGACTGGTGTTTGCGGTACGCCGAACAGCAGCTGGCATTTCAACCCGAAAACCGGTGTGCCATCTTCTTTGTACAGGAGCTTGACTTCGCGGCCGTTGGGCAGCCTGATGCTTTTGGGCGCATAGCGGTTCAGGCATTCCTTCTGCCAGGGAGAGAGCCATTCCCCGAGAATGGGCAGAACCTGGCGTTTCTGGATATCCTTGTAGCTGACGGCGCCATCACAGAGCATGGTAATGGCAACGAGCCGGTCGTCTTCTCCGAACTCCGGCATATCCAGTTCCGGCATAGCCTGGCGGAGGCAGTTGAGCCTGTTGATCCATTGGATGACGTGACCATCCCATCCTTCCAGACGCAGGTTGCCGCGCACAACCTGCTCGGCCAGGATGGTGGCGGCGGCGTCCGGGCTTGCATCACCTGTTTCTTTTTCGGAAATGACCAGGTCCCGGTAAAGCTCGCGGTGGTAGTTCAAGACACGCTTGCGCGAGTTGTCGTACACCGCGACATCATCATCATGAGTGGGAAGGTCTGTAACCTGGAGAATCGTGCAACGACTCAGTCTGGTTTCTACGTTTTTGCCGCCGACTTCCGTTATTTCTGCTGCCAGGAATATCTCTGCCTGGCGGGCTACGGAATCTGCCTGAAGGGTGCCGCCGCGCCGTTGGCAGAGCCTTGCGGTGTTGGTTGCGGTGTTGTTCCGGGCGGCAACCTGGGTGGGGAAACTCCGCAGCAGGCTGGCTGTGACTCCTGCCCGGTGCAGGTTGAAATCTGGCGTGTCTGTGTGTCCCTTCAGCATTTGACGGAATGCCTGCATGACTTCCCGGGCGGCTCGTGCCATGATGCCGAGTTGATTGCACTCCTGCGGGGCGAAATTCACCTGAGCTGCGCGTTGCACGGCTCTCCATTCTGCCTGAAAATCAGTGTAATCGGATTCGTGGGATAACTCATTGCTCAATCCGCTGTTCAGGCTCACATTTTCTCCTTGCAAAAGGGCGGCTATGGCAGCCATTTCGATTCTGCAACCGTGTTCTTCACCGGCTACCAGCAGCCTTGCCAACACCGGGGGCAGGGGGTGCTGGAGCATCTGCCGCCCAATAGCCGTGATGCCTTTTTCTGCAACGGCTCCAAGGTCTTGCAGCAATTGCCAGGCTCTCGCGGTCTCTGCTTCTGTCGGGGCGTCCGGCCATGGGAAATGCCGGATGTCTGCCAGGTTCCTGCATCCCCAGGCAAGCAGGTTCAGAAATGCTTGTGAGATGTCTGCGCGGTGTACTTCTGGGGCTGGGTATGGCGCACGGCGCCGGTGTTCTGCTTCGCTCCACAGGCGAATGCAGCGACCCGGCCCCAGGCGCCCGGCGCGACCGCTGCGTTGCTCTGCCTGGGCCTGGGAAATCGGGACGATATGCAGGGTGGAAATCCCGCGTTGCGGATCCCAGCAAGATTCCCTTGCAGTGCCGCTGTCTACCACGGAGCGCACCCCTTCAATGGTTAATGAGGTTTCTGCAATGTTGGTGGAAACAATGACCCTGGGGGTGCTGCTGCATTCTACTGCCTGCGCTTGCAATTCCGGGGAGAGTTGGCCGTGAAGTGCAAAAACGTCCCGTCCTTTCATCCAGCTGACTTGTTCCAGTATCTCCACCGTGCGGCGGATTTCGTATGCGCCGGGCAGAAAGACCAGTACGTCCCCGCAGTCCTGGCGTTCCACCAGCTGGCGCACTGCTGTGGCGCATTGCTCCCAGATGGGCGGTGCCTGCACATAGCCGAATTTGTTGCGCACCGGAACCGGGGGCATGTAGTTAATCTCTACAGGATACAGCCGGCCATCGGCCCGCAGGACGGTGGCATCCGGGAGGTAGTTTTGCAATTTGTCCAGCTCCAGCGTGGCTGACATGACAAAAACGCCGATGTCCGGGCGGGCTCCCCGTTGCAGTTCCATAACCCTGGCAAGGCATAAGTCCCCGCTGAGGCGGCGCTCGTGAACTTCGTCAAATATGACCGCTGATACGCCTTTTAACTCAGGGTCTTCCGTAAGGCGGCGCTCGAGAATACCATCTGTCACAAACAAAATGCGGGTGGCAGCGCTGCGCTGGGAGTCAAAACGAACGGTGTAACCGACTTCCTGCCCGATTTTGCAGGGATATTGCCGCGCCACATAGCTTGCCAGCAACCTGGCTGCCAGCCGCCGCGGCTGCACCACAATGATGGTGCCTTTTTCTCCCCAGCCTGCCTCCATCAGCATGCCGGGTACGCGTGTGGATTTTCCGCTGCCGGTCGGCGCACTGAGCAGCACGCAGAATCCCGGCTGCTTCACGGCGGTGAGTATTTCGCTGCGTATCTGCTCAATAGGTAACATCTGGCGCAGATTCTACCTGCGAACAGGTGTGAAGTCAAGACCCGTTGCTTCCCTCGTTTCTCCTCTGCGTGCGGTGTATCTGCCAGCGTACTAAAAAAGCAATAAAAAGCGCAAATTAGGGGCTTGCGGTAAACTCCCCTTTGTGGTATAACGTATCAGTTACCTATGCCGAAAACTGCGGTCATCAGCGATATTCATGCAAACCTGCACGCTCTTTATGCTGTCATGGCAGACTATCAGTGCGAGCAGTGTGATGCCGTGGTCTGCCTTGGGGATGTTGTTGGCTATAATGCTTACCCTCAGCAGTGTGTGAATGAAATCCGCGCCATTGGCTGCCCGGTGGTGAAGGGAAATCATGACCAGGAGGTGGTCTCCCTGGAGAACGTGACGCGGATGAATCCGCTGGCCCGCCGGGCTATGGAGTGGACCCGTTCCCAGTTGGATGAGGATAGCATTGCCTGGTTGCGGCGCATGCCTTTGCAGCGCATTGTCGGGCAGGATTTCGTCTTTGTTCATTCCAGCCTGGACCAGCCCGCCCATTGGAATTACATCCTCAATGCCAATGACGCAACCGCCAGTTTCAACCGCCAGTTGCGCCCGCTCTGCTTCTGCGGGCATACCCACCAGCCGCGCGTATTCATGCGCCGGAAAGGCTGCCCGGTTGTTGAAGTGCCGGAATACTGGCAGCAGCTGGTCATGGAAGGCCAGACGGTTGTGTATCTGGAACAGGACGTCGATTATCTGATTAACGTAGGCGCTGTCGGGCAGCCGCGTGATGGCGACCCGAGAGCCTGCTATGCAATTTATGACTCCGATGCCAGAACGGTAACGCTTCGGCGTGTGGAGTATGATGTAGCCGGGGCTCAGCAGGCCGTCCTCGCGCTGGATTTGCCGGAGTACTTGGCGGAGCGCCTGGGTACCGGTCTATGATTTTTTATTACGGGAATCCTTACTTACTATCTCTTCATGTCTTTCTTACGTAACTTACTTCCTGCTCTCGTTTTCCTGATTCTCGGTACCCTGCTGGCGTCGTACCTGGTACCGGGTGAGTTGGAACAGATGAAATGGGAGGTGCCCGGCATGCCCGAATCATATCCCATTGAGCAGAAATGCCGCCCCATTCTGCTGGGACTTTTGTGTTACCTTCCGTTCATTGGCGCCGTGTTGTACGCCTTCATGGGCACCATGGATCGCTACATGAGCCGCAATTTCATTTCGTACTTCCTCATGTGTACGCTTATCCTGCTGCTGATTTATATTCTGGCAGACTTTACGGATAACATGGAACGCTTCCGTTCCCGCTTTGAGAATCCTGTGGGTCAGGCTTTCCATTTCTATGGCACCCAGCTGCCCATGTTCCTGTACCAGATTCTTCCCTACACCTTGCTGATGGGTACATTGTGGTGCCTCAGCAAATTGTGCGGCGGTAGTGAAATCACCGGCATGCTGCAGTCCGGGCGTTCGCTGATGCGCCTCTGCCTGCCTATCTTCATGCTGGGTTCTCTGGTCGCAGTGGCGTACGGCATCTGCGGCTTCCACTGGGCTCCGAACGGTTCACTGTATCGTGAAATCGTTATGAAGCGCAATAAGAACGCGGATGGTACACCCAAGTCAATCGTCTACCGTAGTGATGCAACCTCCCGTATCTGGCGCATCAAGCATCCGGCGCTGATTACCAGCCCCGGGGATCCCATGCTCGGCGTGAATATCGACCAGTTTGATTCCCAGATCCGCGGTAAGCTGCTCAAGCAGTATACTGCAGAAAAGGCCATCTGGAATAAAGAGGATTCCACCTGGACCCTGGAGAACGTCTACGTCCGCGAAATGGCTGCACCGGGTACCCGCCCGATGGATGATTCATTTGCCGCAACAATGACGCTGGCATTCCAGGAAAAACCCTACCAGATCATCAGCCCGAGCCAGAGTTCCAGCATTGAGTCAATGGGAACCTCCGCCTTGTATGAATATATATCATCCGGCGCCGGCACCCGGGAGGATCGTCGCAAGAAACGCACGGAGTGGCATGTGCGCATAGCCCGCATCTTCTCCTGCCTGGTTCTGGTCCTGCTTGCAATCCCCAGCGCCGTCACCTTCCAGCGCCGCGGCACTATGAAAGGCATCGGCATAGCCGTTATGCTGGCCGCCTTCATGCTCTTCCTGTATCGAGTCTTCCCCTCGCTGGGTGAATCTGGTATCGTGCAAGCCTGGATCAGCGCCTGGATTCCGAACCTCCTCTACATTGTCATTGCCTTGTACTTATTCCGCAAAAATCTGGCTCATCGCTCATTTGCGGAGTGGATGCGTGCGAAGTTCAAAGGCGAGCATTGATTTTCATCATGCGCAGACCAAAAGGTATTATCTTTGATTTTGACGGCGTGCTGGTCGATACCGAGTGGGCCATCTACCAATCTTGGGTGCATCTTTATGCCCGGGAAGGTCAGGAAATATCCATTGCAACATACGCCCCATGTCTCGGCGCCGGCTATTCGCATTGGAATCCTGCTGACCATCTGGAAAAACTCACCGGCAAATCATACGATTGGGACGCCGAAACCCCCGCCCGCCAGGCCATGCTTGAGGCAGATCTCGAACGTATGGGGCTTATGGAAGGCGCGGCTGAATTATTCGCATGGTGCGCAGAGCAGGGGATTCCCATGACCGTTGCCTCATCGTCCTCCCGCCGCTGGGTGGCCGGCTGGCTCGAAAAACTGGGCATCTATCATCACTTTACCGGCGTCTTTACCCGCACGGATGGGTACCCCGTCAAGCCTGACCCTGCGCTTTTTCTCGCAGCTCAGCAATGCATGGGCCACCCCAAAGCTGATTGCCTGATTATTGAGGATTCTGAAAATGGCACAATCGCCGCCCAGAACGCAGGCATCCCATGTGTCGCCATACCTAATCGCATGACCGAAGCCTGCGATTTTTCACGCGCTGCTTTCAGGTTTTCCTCCCTGAACGACTTGTTGCTTTCCTTGAAATCGGCTCGCTAAATATCTAAACTAAACGCGTTAGATATCCATACCAAAAAAAATCGAAAAAAATACAAATTTTAGCTTGCAAGAGGTCAGAAAATGATGTATAATTCCCTCGCACCCCGTCCAAGACGGGCTTGCAGAATGGCTCGGTAGCTCAGTTGGTAGAGCAGCGGATTGAAAATCCGCGTGTCGGCGGTTCGATCCCGTCCCGAGCCACCATTTTTATGCCCGGATTTCTCGTTCATCCGCCGTGTGACAACGGGGCGTAGCTCAGCCTGGTAGAGCGCCAGCTTTGGGAGCTGGATGTCGCAGGTTCGAATCCTGTCGCCCCGACTCTGAATCCCCACCCCTCCGCCGCCCTTGAGGTGGCTTTTTTTGTGCCCTTGTTTTGAGGGTAAGGGTAATCAATCGGAGCGAGGGACTTCTTCTGTCCCTCTTTCCGGATAGTCCTCTCGTATATATAAGTGCCAAAACTATTTTTGAGGCGGATGCGGACTTCATGCTTGACATAGCGGGTAAAAATATGTATATTTTTTACACTTTCAGCTAAGCTGTTTGCTCCGGAAAACGCTTGGTGTGGCTCTCCTTAATCACTATGTTCCTAAATGTTTATGACTCGTAAAAATCTGACAGCAAGGGTGAATATCAGCCCTTACTGTGGAGCCATAACTCAGGAGCAGTTTTTGTTTTACGAAATGCGGACTACGGCCAAGCTATTGCTCGAGGTCTGTTCTGATGAGGAGGTGGTCAACCGCATCATGGCGGAAAACCTGTACCAATACCCCTCTGAGCGTTCTTTGCGCAAGGTTGCGTTGGGGTGTGTACGCCGGCTTCGGGTATTGGATGATATGTCGCTGGTGGAGGTGATTGCTACGCAGCCTTTTGATGTTGCCAAACAGGTCTGCCTGTATGCCATGATGAAGCAGAATCGCCTCGTGTGCGATTTCATGCTGACTGTGATAGGCGAGAAATACCGCACGCACGATGATTCGTTCAGCAAGGCGGACTTGAACGCCTTTTTCCTCCGCTTGCAAGAGCAGGACGATAAGGTCGCAGGCTGGAGTGATAGCACCATTACCAAAATCAAGCAGGTGCTCAAGCGGATTCTGCTGGAGAACGGCTATCTCGAAAAAGGCAAGGAAGACCGTCTTTGCCCGGTCTTGCTGCATTTTGTATTGGAAAACGCCCTCCGTAATAATGGGGATGAGCGCATGTTACCCGCTTTCAATCAATTTTCGTAACCCGTCGGCAACATGGTAACAATAGGAGAGAGTCTGGATAAACTTCGTCGCCACATGCAGGAGTCTGATTTCCTGGAGGGCAAAGGACTGAGCAATGAGGTCAATATCCGCATGTTTTGCTATAACGCCAAGGATGAAATGGTGGTTCGCCGTTTCATCGAACAGGTAACCGCTGATTCCTCTCTCTCCTGTCGCATTGTTGAGCGCAATCTTTACGAGGTATTCCTCTCTCTCTGTGAAGAGCAGGACATTATGGACGGCATCCTGGAAATGGAAGAATCGGACGGTTCCGATTTCCTGCTGGAGCAGCTTCAAATGTCTTTCGGGGTGGATGAATACATCAGCAAAATCCAATATTCACCTCATCAGAAAGGCGACATCCTGATGCTCACCGGCGTGGGAGATGTCTTCCCATTCATGCGTGTGCATTCCCTGCTGGAAGCCCTGCAGCCCCATTTCGATGACATTCCCATTCTGGTGATGTATCCGGGAGCCTTTGACGGCAATACCATGCGCTTATTCAATACCTTGGCACCTAACTCTTACTACCGAGCTTTCAACGAAATCTAAGACACCTATGAAAATCCAAAACATTTTCCAAGAGGACATCAATCGTTCTATCAACGGCGTTATCAAAGTTGACCAGTCAGCGTCTGACGTCATTGAGCAAGAAGTCCGTGAGTACGTTATCACCAAGGAGCTTCGCAAGCACTTTGCTGCATTCTTCAACTTTTACAGTGACTCTTTCGATATCCCGACACACGACATTGGTGTATGGATTTCCGGCTTCTTCGGCAGCGGTAAGTCCCACTTCCTGAAGATGCTCTCCTACATTCTGGAGAATAAGCCCGTGGGTGCTTCTACCACGGTGGAAATGTTCCGTCAGAAGTTTGCGGATGACCCTGCCGCCTTCCTGCCCATCGACCAGTCCACCAAAGGCACCACGGAGACCATCCTTTTCAATATCGATGTCGCCGGCCTGAATAAAGACAAGGATGCCGTTAAGCGCGTCTTTGCCAAGATGTTTTACAACCACCTCGGGTACTTCGGTGAGAATCTGGAGGTTGTTCAGCTGGAGCAATACCTTGCAAGCACCGGCAAGACAGAGCTGTTCCGCCGGGCATTTGCTCAATCCTCCGGCAAGAGCTGGGAAGACTCCCGCCGTAACTATAAGTTCGTTGCCAAGCATGTTCGTACCGCCTTGGTGCAAGCTCTTGGCATGAGCGAAGATGATGCCATCCGCTGCACTCAGGGCAAGCAGACGGTAGAACTCTCTGTTGAATCTCTGGTTCAGGACATCAAGAACTTTGTGGATTCCAAACCTGCCGACTATCGCCTCCTGTTCATGATTGACGAGGTAGGCCAGTATGTCGGCACTGATACCAGTCTGTTGCTCAACCTGCAATCCCTTGCCGAGAATATCGGTAGCGTGTGCCGGGGCAAAGTCTGGATTGTCTGCACCGGGCAGGAAGCCATTGATGAAATCATCAAGGTGCGTTCGGATGAGTTCTCCCGCATTCAGGCTCGTTTCAAGACTCGCCTTTCTCTTTCTTCCTCCTCGGTGGATGAGGTGATTCAGAAGCGCGTGCTCAAAAAAACACCCGCAGCCGAGCAGGCGCTGGAATCCGTCTATAGCCTCAACTCTTCAACCCTGCGCAATCTTTTCACCTTCAAGGATGCTCAGGCGGACATCAAGGGCTTTTCCTCCGCCTCAGACTTCGCCGTCAATTTCCCCTTCATTCCGTACCAGTTTATCATCATGCAAAAGGTATTTGCGGAGATTCGCCGCCACGGCAACTCCGGCAAGCATCTTTCCGGTGGTGAGCGTTCCATGCTTTCCGGGTTCCAGGAGGCAGCTCAAAAGGTGCAGCAAGGCGATGAGAACACGCTCGTTCCCTTTTTCCGCTTCTACGATACCGTTCACTCCTTCCTCGACAGCACCATCCGTCAGGTTATCGAGCGTGCCGACCGCGCCGCTCAGTCTGAGGATGTGCTCAAGCCTTACGATGTAGAGGTGCTGAAACTCCTGTACCTTATCCGTTACATCGACAACGACATCCCCGCCAACATCGACAATATCGTCATCCTCATGGCTGAGGATATCCGTGCGGATAAAATTACCATGCGTCAGCAGGTCCGCGAATCGCTTGATCGTCTGCATTCCCAGAACTACATCGCTCGCAGCGGCGAAAATTACAACTTCCTCACCAATGAGGAGCAGGATATTCAGCGTGCCATTCGCAATGAAACATCGGTGGATACCGCCACGATTGTGGACCGTATTTCGCAGATGATTTACGCGGATATCTACACCACCCGAAAATTCCGCTACAGCAAAGACTATGATTTTGAGCTAGACCGCTATGTGGATGGTTGCGCCGTGGGCAATACTACGGGCGGCATGTGCCTGCGCTTCCTGACCGTGGCAACGGATGTTGCGGATAAGGAGCCCCTGAAACTCATGACGGATTCCGTCAATCAGGCCATCGCCGTTCTCCCGGAGACTGATTACTTCACCTCGCTGGAACAGGCGGAAAAAATCCGCAAGTATATCAAGCAGCGCAATGTTTCCGTGCTCGCTAAATCCACGCAGGATATCATCCGCGCCCAGCAGGAGGAAGCCTCTCGCCTTGATGCCGTGGCAAAAGAGGAACTCATCAAGGCCATCCTTACCGCTGATTTCTACGTGGCCGGTGAGCATATCTCGGAAAAAGCGGTAGATGCCAAGGGTAAGATAGAGCTTGCTCTGCGATATCTGGTAGCAAATCTCTATCGAGAGTTACCGCAGATGGAAGTGCTGGTAGATTCCGAGTCCGATATTTCCACTATTCTCTCCGGCAATGCTGCTAACCTGCAGGGGCTGGAGGATAATAAGGGAGCTCTCGCTCTGGTGGAGGAGTATCTCACGATTCAGCAAGCCAAGGCCTTGCCCACGTCCATGCACGACATCCGTTCACGCTTCTCGGCTATTCCTTACGGCTGGCGAGAGGTGGATATCGCAGCCTTGGTCGCTCGCCTTGTTGTGGCTCAAAAAGCCACGGTTAAATACCAGGGCAATACCATCCCGGCTGCTCACCCCAAGCTCCCGGATATGCTCCTCAAGAAGTCTGAAATCGGCAAAACGCAGATTGCTAAGCGAGAGGTGATTTCTGCCGGCAAGATTAAAGAAACCCGCGAGTTCCTGAGCGAGTATTTCGATGCCTTCGATGTCCCCGCCAAGGAGGACGATTTGGTGACCTTCATCATCGAGCAATTCACTGCCCGCCGCAGCGCGCTGCTCACCATGCAAGGTTACTATTCCGGCCAGCCTTATCCCGACCGTAATCTGGTGGAAACCGCCTACAACTTGGTGAATGACGTCCTCGACCAAAAGGCGGACAATATCGCGCTCATCAATTTCATCGTCAAAAAACAGGATGCTTTGTTGGATAGCAAGGAGCGCCTCCAACGCGTGGTGGATTTCTTCAAACACCAGCGCCCCGTCTTTGACAAGGCTGTTCAGCTCCTCCTCAACCTGAAATACGATGCTGACTACCTGAATGCCTCCCCGGAGGCCGCCGCCGCTCTCGCTTCTCTGCAGGATATCTGCCTCATCCAGCCCGGCCAGAAGTTCAATTATCAGCGAATCCCCGAGCTCAACGGCCTGATTGCCACGGTGCAGTCCATCCATGCGGATATGCTCTCCGCTAAGCGTGAGGAACTGCTGGAAACCGTGCGCCAGTGCATGAGCGATGTTCACACCGCAGCCGGCACAGATCTCCGCTTCCGGGATGTCATTGCTCAATCTGACCGCTACTATCAGCAGAAGAAAGCGGACATTGCCGGTTACACGACCCTTACCTTGTTGGATGGTCTTACCGCACAGCTGGCTAAGGTGAAAGACGAAGCTCTGGAACGTATCGAGGAGATCTCGCGCCCGCTTCCACCCAAGCCGGAGCCTAAGCCTATTCCCGGCGACAAACCTCAACCCACGCCGGCTCCTCAGAAAAAGTATCGCGTTCTCAACCGCGCTGTGGCATTCCCCACTCGCAAGCTGGAAACGCCTGCTGATGTGGATGCTTATGTGGAGAGCCTGCGTGCCAATCTGAAGAAGTGCCTGGCTGAATATGATGGAGTGGTGATTAAGTAATGCTTTGCTATCATGGATAAAAACGCCATCAAAAAGTTTGCTGTCTGGGCTCGTCGCGAGCTGATTGCCCGTGTTTCACAGAAAGCCTTGCAGTTCGGTATTGCTGCCGGTGCTGCTGAGCCTGCGGATGCCACGAGCATCAACGGCAAGGTGCTGTCTACTGCCGAGGTGCAGCAGCGCCGCGCCCTGTTAAAGCAGGTGCAGAGCAAGGGCTATGAGCAGGTCATGGAGGAAGTGGCATACACCTGGTTCAACCGCTTTTGTGCGCTCCGCTTCATGGAGGTGAACCAATATCTCCCCTCCCGTGTGCGTGTCTTCACCAATGAGGAGGATGCCTTCAAGCCGCAAATGATTGATGAAGCCCTGTCTCTGGAGCTGGAGGGGCTTTCCATGGATGCAGTCTATGCCTACAAGGAGGCGAATGACAAGGAGGGGCTGTTCAAGTACCTGCTCATCACCCAGTGCAATGCCCTCAGCTCCGTTCTCCCGCAAATGTTCCAGCACATTGCGGACTACACGGAGCTGCTCTTCCCGGATAATCTGCTGCGCGAAGGTAGTGTGATTCATCAGATGGTGACCTCCATCCCCACCGAGGATTGGCAGGATGCCGTGCAGATTATCGGCTGGCTGTATCAGTTCTATATCAGCGAGAAAAAGGATGCTGTACTGGCCAAAAAGGGCAAAGTCACCAAGGAGGAAGTGCCTGCACGCACCCAGCTCTTTACGCCGGATTGGATTGTACGCTACATGGTGGAAAACTCACTCGGCCGCCTTTGGGTGGAGGGACACCCCAACGAGGAGCTGAAGCAGCAGTGGCGCTACTACTTGGAAGAAGCGGAACAGGAGCCGGTGGTACAGGCTCAGCTGGCAGACATCCGCAAGGAGTACGCCGCCATGAAGCCGGAGGATATCAAGTGCATCGACCCCTGCTGCGGTAGCGGCCACATCCTCGCCTACATGTTCGATGTGCTGGTGCAGATCTATGAATCCTGCGGCTATACCACGCACGATGCCGTGCGCAACATCGTGGAGAAGAATATCTATGGTCTGGATATCGATGACCGTGCCGCTCAACTCGCTTACTTTACCGTGATGATGAAAGCGCGGCAATATGATCGCCGCTTCCTGACGCGTAAGGATGATTGGGATAGGCCGGATGTACCTCAGCCCATGGTATATGAAATCCCTGACTGTAATGCCGTTGACGAGGAATTGGTGGATTATTTTGCAGATGGAAATGCCGCTATAGCGCTTTCTCTTCACAATATCCTGCATGATATGAGGGACACCAAGGAGTGCGGTTCTTTGATTTCTGTGACTCCGGTTGATTTTAATGTGCTTCATGAAAGATTTGCAGCTATTAGTACAGATTCCCACGTTTTGCGCGATTCGGCCTTGCGTATTCTGTTCCCTATAGTACAAACAGCTGAAGCTCTGGCTAGGAAGTATGATGCCGTGGTGACAAATCCGCCGTATATGAAGTCAGCTCTTATGAGTAACAAGCTCTCTGCTTTTGTAAAAGAGCGTTACTCAGATTACAAAGATGACTTATACTCAGCCTTTATTGTTCGATGCTCGGAGATGGGGCATGAGCATGCTAAATTAGGCTTTTTCTCCCCCTATGTGTGGATGTTCATCCAGGCATACGAGGAATTACGCTACTTCCTGTGCCAAGAACATTCCATTGAAACTCTGATTCAATTTGAATATTCAGCTTTTGAGGAAGCTACGGTGCCCGTCTGTACTTTTGTATTCGCTAATTCGCGCATAGCTAAGAAAGCGCCTTATCTTCGTCTGACTTCGTTCAGAGGAGGAATGGAAGTTCAACGAGTAAAAACCCTCGATGCCATTGCGAATCCTGATTGTGGCTATTATTACGAAAGCACAACCTCATCTTTCTCCAAAATTCCCGGTTCTCCGATTGCGTACTGGGTGCCTGAATCGTTCATAAAATCGTTCATGGGGAAAAAACTTATTGACGTAGCTTATCCTAAGAGAGGTTTTGATTCTGGAGATAATGATTGTTTTCTTCGCTTATGGCATGAAGTATCTCATAAAAAAATAATGAGAAAATGGTTTTATCTTAACAAGGGTGGAGCCTATAGAAAATGGTTTGGAAACAACGAGTATGTTGTGGATTGGGAAAACGATGGCGAAAGAATAAAGAAACACCCAGGATCAACGATTCGTAACCCTAGATATTACTTTCAGGAAGGCGTTACATGGTCAAAAATAACAAGTTACAATTTTTCTGGAAGATTTTCTCCTAAAACACATATATTTGACTCTGTTGGATTGACTTGTTTTCCTGGTGAACTTTCTATTGATTATCTACTTTGCCTTTTTTGTAGCAAAGTAGCGAATTACTATCTAAATGTTTTAAATCCAACTTTAACCTGTACTACTGGAGCAGTTGGGAACCTGCCAATCATGGGTAACGATAGAGATTGGAATGTTTTCTCTGAACTTTGTGTAAACATATCCCGCATTGATTGGGACTCATTCGAAACATCTTGGGATTTCAAACGACATCCCTTGCTTCGAGGGCTGGGGAGTGTGCAGGCAGCATTCGAGGCATGGGAACGCGAAGCCTCCGAGCGCTTCTACCAACTCAAAGCAAATGAGGAAGAACTCAACCGCATTTTCATCGACATCTACGGCTTGCAGGATGAGCTGACGCCGGAGGTGGAGGAAAAGGATGTGACGGTACGCAAGGCGGATTTGGCGCGTGACATCCGCAGCCTTATCAGCTATGCGGTGGGCTGCATGTTCGGGCGCTACTCACTGGATGTGGAGGGGCTGGCCTATGCCGGCGGTGATTGGGATGCGAGCAAGTACAGCAGCTTCCCGGCTGATGCGGACAACATCATCCCCATCTGCGATGACGAATACTTTGAGGACGACATCGTGGGGCGCTTTGTGGAGTTCATCCGCGTGGCCTACGGGGCGAACACGCTGGAGGAGAACCTGCGATTCATTGCGAATGCGTTGGGCGGCAAGGGCAGCGCGCGCGAAGTCATCCGCAAATACTTCCGCGATGACTTCTATGCCGACCACCTGAAAATCTACCAGAAGCGCCCCATCTACTGGCAGTTCGACAGCGGCAAGAAAGGCGGCTTCCGCGCCTTGGTGTACATGCACCGCTATGCTCCGGACACTATCGCCCGTATCCGCACCGACTACGTGCACCAGCAGCAAGACCGCTACCGCACCGCCTTGGAAGGCCTCGAGCAACGCATGGCGAACGCCTCCACCGGCGAGCGCGTGAAGCTCAGCAAGGTGCAGAAGAAGCTCCTGGAGCAGGACAAGGAACTGCACGAGTACGAAGAAAAGATACACCACCTGGCAGACCGCTTCATCAGCATCGACCTGGATGACGGCGTGAAGAAAAACTACGCCCTTTTTGCTGATGTGCTGACCAAAATCAAATAAGGACAAGAGAGCATGGATTGGGAGAACATCACCCGCGAATTGAACCGACGCTTTGCTGAGCCTTTGGCAGAGTTCTACAAGCGGCGTATCATCTTCTGGTACGATGAAGAGCGCGAGTTTGAGGACAAAGTCGCCGAGATGGAATTGGCAAATGCCAAGCTGCTCATCCTGACGGGTACCAACAGTTTTGCCGCTAAAAAGCTGTTGGCTGTAGACGACCCGGAAAGCAATTACCTGGTCTATTGCCCGCAGCGGTTCCGGAAAGCAGAGGACAACTGGCTGCTGAATATCGCGCTGTATAGCGAGGAATACCGGGCGGACCGCAACTCCATGTGGATGGATGAAATGGGCTTGCCCCAGAACCACCACATTCGGTCGAAAATCAAGGAGTACAGCAAGTTCTTCCAGCTTGCTGAGCATCGCGCTCGCATCAAAGCGATGTCTGCGCATATTGCCACCGTGCCGCAGCTGCATCTGGCAGTCATGGCGACCCTGTGTGGCATATATACCCCCCAACCGCAGGGCATTATCCAGGCAGTGTTGAGCCACGGAACGGAGGCGGAACAAAACCCTGTATACGGCAAGCTGAAGAAATACGGCGCCGAAACCGCCTTCTGGAAACTGGTGCAGCAGATGTGCGGCTACAGCGGCGGCTCTGAGCCCGGGCTGAAGAAGCTGGCAGCACACGTGCTGCTGACTGCTGCCACTCGCACCATGCGGGAGAACCTGCTGAGCGGGCTGGGGGGCTACATCGCCGAGGCCTATCAGTCCCCCTGCTATGATTTGGTGGCTGACTGGTTGCAGACGGATGCGGAAGGCTTGGGCGACATTGCCGGAGATGTGGAGTATGACCTGCGGCTCTACCAGCGTTTCCGCAAGGCGGAGGCAGAGGAACTGGCGGAGACGGAATGTTTCCCCTGCATAGACGAGTGCATACTGGCCACGCTGATGCAGGAGATATGCGACGGACTTATCCGCGTGGAAAGCATCCGTAATTTGGTAGCAACCCGGCGTACGAAAGTATGGTTCAGCCAATACGCCTCGTACTACGAAGGATTGCTGCAGGTTGCCAACATGCAGGAGTTCAACACCACGCACCACGAGGGATACCACCTTGCCAAGCCACAGGAAATATGGAAGGCCTATGAACGTGACTATTACCGCATGGATAGTTATTACCGCCGCTTCCACCTGTGCTTCAACCGCAGCCTGACCATGAGCCATGATGGGCTGGATGACCTCTTCAAGCACGTGCTGGATGTGGTGGAAAGCCTGTATGGCAAGTATCTGAACCAGCTGAGCAGCAACTGGACAGCGGTGAGCGCCGAGGCATTGGCTACGCAGGGGTATATACCCGATGTGAACCGGCAGCGGAGTTTCTATGGCAACAAGGTCGAGTCTCGAGACAGAAGACTCTATGTAATTATCTCCGACGCGCTGCGCTACGAGGTGGCAGCAGAATTGACAGAACAACTGCGCCGCGAAAACCAATGCACGGTGGAGCTGGAGAGCATGCAGGGCATATTCCCGACCATCACCAAGTTCGGGATGGCTGCACTACTGCCGCACCTCAAGCTGGATGTTGTGGCGAAAGCCGGGGGTGGCGTGAGTGTGCTGGCGGACGGAGCAAGCACCGAAATGCCTAACCGCGACCAGGTGCTGAAAGCGAAGCACACCGCCAGCGTGGCTTTGCAGTACAAGAATATCATCGGTCTGAAACGTGCGGAACGTCAAGAGCTGGTGAAGAATATGGATGTGGTGTACATTTACCACGATAAGATTGATGAAGCCAGCCACAGCTCGGATGCGCAGGTATTCTCCGCCTGTGAGGATGCGATTAACGAGCTGAAGCATCTGGTCCGCCTCATCTGCAATGAGTTCGGTGGCACTCGCATCTGCATCACGGCAGACCATGGATTCTTGTATACTCATAGACCGCTGTGCGAGCTGGACAAGGTGGATAAGAGCGCCTTCCGCGAGCAGCTGGTGGAATATGGCCGCCGCTACGCCATCACAGAGCCCGGCACCGAGGCTGAGTACCTGATGCCGGTGAAGTTCACGGACAAATTGTCGGCGCTGACCCCGCGCGAGAATGTGCGCATTAAGATGAGCGGTGGCGGGCTCAATTTCGTGCATGGCGGCATCAGCCTGCAGGAGATGGTGGTGCCGGTGATTGATTTCCGACACTTGCGCAATGCGAGCGCGCAGTACAAGAAGAACAGGGAAAAATACGATACGAAGCCGGTGACAATCTCCTTGCTCTCTGCCAGCAGAAAGATAACGAACATGTTGTTCCCGCTGAGCTTCCTACAGAATGAACCTGTGGGCGATAACCGCATCGCTTGCCCCTACAAGCTGTATTTCAGGGATGAAAACGGTAAGCAGATCAGCGACACCGTGAAGCTGATAGCGGATAAGGAAAGCGCTAACGCTCAAGAACGAGTGTACCGCCATAATTTCAGCCTCAAAAGCATGAAATTCAACAATTGGGAGAACTACTACCTCATCATTGAAGATGAGAGCGGGACTCAGTTGGCGCAGAGTGAGGCATTCCAGATAGATATAGCTATGGCTATTGATGATTTTAACTTCTTTGATTGATAAGACAATGAGCGCAAACACACGAGACGTGATAAAAGCAAAATTGTGGGAACATTTCGGTGGCAAGGTTGTCCGCAAAGATTTGACCAAAAAGATAAAGGAAGGTGCCAATGTCCCGGTGTACGTGCTGGAGTATCTGCTGGGGCAGTATTGTGGCTCTGATGATGAAGACGTCATTCTGCAGGGGCTGGAGAAGGTGAAGCGAATCTTGGCCGATAACTTTGTGCGACCTGATGAAGCGCAGAAGATTCTTTCGCGCCTTCGCATGAATGGCTCGCATACGGTGATTGACCGCGTAACCGTGAGCCTGAATATCAAGACTGACTCCTATTTTGCTAATTTTTCTAATTTAGGACAAGGGGGCGTGCCTATTGCTGACTCGTACCCGGAAAAATATGACCGATTGCTTTGCGGTGGTATCTGGTGCGTTGTACGATTGGAGTACGTGGCTAATTCTGATGAATACCCAATCCAAATCAGCAAGCTTACGCCTATCCAGATGCCTCGCGTGGATATCGATGAGTTGAAACGCGGACGTGCGGCTTTCACGAAAGAAGAATGGATTGATGTGCTGCTGCGTTCCACCGGCATGGAGCCGGATTCTCTGACTGAGCGAGAGAAGTGGCTACTGCTGACCCGCATGATTCCGCTGGTGGAGAATAATTTCAATCTTTGCGAGCTGGGCCCGAGAAGTACGGGCAAGTCCCATTTGTACAAGGAGATATCGCCGAACAGTATCCTAGTATCCGGCGGGCAGACCACGGTAGCCAATCTGTTCTACAACATGGCACAGAAAACAGTCGGTCTCGTGGGGCTATGGGACTGCGTAGCCTTCGACGAGGTGGCGGGCATTAAGTTCAAGGATAAGGATGGCGTGCAAATTATGAAGGACTACATGGCCTCCGG
>JAZRJB010000104.1:0-35100 GCA_045645565.1 Akkermansia sp.
GAAAGCTGCCCGATTGGAATTTGCCGGGCTGAAAGCCCGAGGAATTCTGAGCCCTCGGAGAGGGCGACACAATAATAGCCCTGGGTGGAGCTGCGTCAGCAGCGGAACCCTGGGTAAAATGAAGAACATATCAGAACCCCGAAGCGTAGCAGAGTGGGTGGCAGAAGCTAAGGCTTAGTGTTTTAGGAGCGCTTTCCTGCCACCCCTCCACGTTGGTCGGGGTTCTGGTTATTTTTTATTCCAAACCCAGCGTTCCGCCGCGTTGCGGCTCCACGCTGGGCTATGATTATGCCGCCCTGCGGGCTCATATTTCCGCTCACCGTTGGCGCGGCAAAGTCCAATTTATCGAGATGAGGGGGGGCGAAAGCCCCCTACACGATTGTCATTCCTCGCGCCAACCGGCAATCATCGGCGCCGTGGAGGCATTATTCGCTGATGGGTAAATCACCTGCGGGTGCCTTCCAGGACCCATCATCCTCCGGCATGAGGCCGGGTTCAATGTTGATGGGGGTCGGAGCTTGGGTATCAACCACGGGGACGCCGGTATTCGCTTCGTATCCGGGGGCTGCCGGTTGCGGGGACGTGAGCTTCGGGGTAATGAGCTTGCCTTTCCGCTTCTTTCTGGGGGCTGGGGTACCCGGGGCAGCCTCGAAATCGCTCATGTCCACCAAGTCATCGAGCCCGAGGGCATAGCGGGCGATATCGGGCAGGTTGTCCTTATTGAGTTCTGAAAGCGGGAACGTGACGGGGCCAGTGGCTGTGCGCAGGGAAATGCGCTTGCCTTCCAGCCGGTGAATGATGGCATGCTGGTAGATTTTGCCGTTGCTGCGCGTGGCGTTCCCGATGGGGAGCCCGATGAGCAGGCTCTTGGCCACAGAGCGGGACGTTTTGTCCTCCTGCCGGATTTCCTTCTGCATGTTCAGCACGCGGCGGTGTTCGGAGCTGATGGCGCTCTTATGAGAACTGAGTTGATTGCGTACATCAGCCAGCTGCTTTTCCAACTGGCTGAGGCGCTCTATCATGTGCAGCTGTTCATCAGCCTTGTAGGCAAGGGGCTGAAGCTGTTCGTGCTGCTTGCAGAGTTCCAGGTGTTCGGCCTGGGCCAGTTCCATGGGGGTGGGAACACTGTAGGAATGAAGCTCCTGCTGCACGTACCACGCGCCGCCGCCAATGACACCCAGCAGGGCAAGCACCAGGGTTGTATCGAGCAGGAAAGCACCCCAACGTGATTTTCTGGCAGGTTCAGCCTGTGCGGGAGCGGTTTCCGGAGCCTCGGGGGCCGGGGTGGGCTGCTCTGCTGCCGGAGTAGTCTCCATGAGGTCAGATTCGGTGGGGTCCTGCGTCATGAGCGGGAGTGGAGGTTAGCTGTTTCGCTTTGAAGAATGCGGAAATTGGAGCGGAAAGCATCCAGTCTGTCCTGGAGTTCAATGACGCGGAGCTTGGTTTCCGTCTCTTTGCTCTTGAGTTCTTTCAGTTCGTTGAGCGCGTTGACCAGCTCCTGTTCTTTCGCTGCTATGGTTTCGGCCAGTCCGGGCTGAAGTTCACCGGCTTTGCTGATGAGCTGCTGCATGCGGTTGATTTCCTGCCGCATGGCGGCATTCTGCTCATGCGCTGCGCGCAACTGCTCCGGGTCAGGAGTCTGCTGGGTGCAGCTGCACAGGCTGATTGTCAGCAGGGTGCAGATGCAAGCGCTGGAAATGATGGTGGAACGATTCACGCCATAATCTTACCGCCATATTGTCTTGCGTCAAGCTTGTTCTGTGTCACTGTTCCAGCAGGAACAGGTATTCCTTTACGGATAAGGCGCGGGAGCGAAGGTTGCGGCAACCGCGGAAGGTTGCGTAGTCTGTCTGCATGAGTTTCGCTTTTCCGTGCCTGGCGAGCATGGCCTGCATTTCCGGCAGGGTGATGAAGCCTTCTGAGTTGTATGAGATGAGAATGAAACGGGCTGGTGTGGCTGCCAGTAATGCGTCCAGCGCCTGGGCTGCTTCACGCCGCTTGTTGTAGGGAGAGCGATTCCAATCAGCCGGAATGCCGGATGTTCTGGAGACTTTCTGTGGCAGCTTGTTGCTCAGCAGCAGGTTGAGCATGAAATAGTTTGAGCCGTATGGATGCTGGTTATAGGGCGGGTCGAGGTAGGCAAAGTCAAGCTCCGGCAGCTTGCTGGCTGCGGCGGTTGCATCTCCCTGCAAAATGTGGTATTCGCAATCAAAGCGTGAGAATACCGGCATGGTGAGCTGTATGGGTGCCATGATGCGTTGCAGGGCATTGGCCCCGGCTCCTCCGAACTGGCCAACTCCGGTCCGGTCTTTGTAAAAACCCTTGAATATGCCGGCTGTATTGGTGTGAACAGAAGCTTCGCTGAGCAGGGGTGCCAGGAAAAAAGCCTGGATTCCGGCGGGCAGGTGGCCGATGTAGTGGCGGGCTGAGTCCAGGTAGACGGCATTGCGCCTGGTGTAGAAAACGCGTTCGCCGGGGCGTATGTCGGCATCGTTCTGGGGGGCGTACTGACTGGCAATGATGCCGGGAACCGGGTGATGGTCAATCTGCGCCAGCAGCTGCTCATAGTGATAGGGCAGTTCTGCAGCCTGCACTTCGTTGCTGTTTGCCAGATAACAGGTGCTGAGAACGCGTGAGTATTCCTCCAGGTCGTTTGTAAATAACTGGGAGGCATGTTGTTTGAGATACCGGCTTACAATGCCGGAACCGGCAAAGGCATCGAAACAGCGCAATTTGCTGCCGCCCAGTCTGGTGCGCACCTCACTCACCGCCTGACCTATGAAATTCAGCAGGCGGCGTTTGTTTCCCAGGTAGGTGATAATCTGCTCCTGCAGAAACCGCGGATCTTCTCCGGCGGGAGGCGTTGTTCTCATTGAACCCAACTCTAGCAGATGCCCGCCTCAGCGTCAAGCGGGTTTTCCGCTATTCTTTCTTATTGCAATGCCTGATTATTCTGCTATAATATCTGCGCAAGTAAATATGGCTGCATATAAATCACCTATTGTAAAGAGGCGCCCTGATGATGAGCGCGATGGTATTCTTTTCTACATACTGCCCCCGCTGTTGCTGGGGGCTGTGTTTGCGTTCTGCGCCATGGCAAACAGTGATAATGCCGGGGCAGAGGCGCCGGCGCCGGCAGCTGAGGTGGCTGATGAAGAATGATTTTTTAAGCGATTGACTGATTATGAACGAAGGAACACCCATTACCATGACGGGGCAGGGACTGAATGTGCCTGATTTTCCGATAATTCCGCACATTGTGGGCGATGGCTCCGGCCCGGATATCTGGCGTGCTGCCAAGCGCGTGATTGATGCTGCGGTCTTGGCTGCATACGGTGAAAAGCGTGCCATTGTGTGGCAGGAGGTGCTTGCCGGGCAGAAGGCGTTTGACACGGTCGGAACATGGTTGCCCAACGAAACGATGGAAGCCTTCCGTTCTCTGCTGGTGGGTATCAAGGGCCCGCTGACCACGCCTGTCGGCAAGGGTATCCGTTCCCTGAATGTGGCTCTCCGCCAGGGGCTTGACCTGTATTGCTGTGTGCGTCCTGTGCGTTATTTCAACGGGATTGAAACCCCGGTGAAGGCACCGGAGAAGGTGGATATGGTGATTTTCCGCGAAAATACGGAAGATATCTACGCCGGTATTGAGTTTGAGTGCGGCACGCCGGAGGCTGAGCGCTTCTTCGACTGGTTATCCCAGGAGTTCCCGCAGCGCGCCAACAAGGTACGTTTCCCCCAGACTTCCGGGTTTGGTATCAAACCGGTTTCCCGTGAGGGCACGGAGCGTCTTGTCCGTTCTGCCATTCAGTATGCCATTGAGAATAACCGCCCGTTTGTGACGCTGGTTCATAAGGGGAACATCATGAAGTTCACGGAAGGTGGTTTCCGCGATTGGGGATATGAGCTTGCCCGCCGTGAATTTGGTGCAGAACTCATCGGGGATGGTCCCTGGTGCCGCCTGCCCAACGGTATCATTATCAAGGATTGCATCTGCGATGCCTTCCTGCAGGAAATCCTTATTCACCCGCAGGAGCATTCCGTTGTTGCCACGCTGAACCTCAATGGTGACTATTGTTCAGATGCTCTGGCAGCTCAGGTGGGCGGCATCGGCATTGCACCTGGTGCAAACATCAACTACCGCACCGGTCATGCTGTGTTTGAGGCTACGCATGGTACTGCCCCCAAACTGGCTGGTCTGGATAAGGTGAACCCCTGTTCCTTCCTTCTTTCGGCTGAGATGATGCTGCGCTACATGGGGTGGACAGAAGCTGCCGACCGTATTGTTGCGGCTATTGAAGGGGCGATTGCGGATAAGACCGTGACCGCTGACCTGGCTGAAATGATACCGGGTAGCACGGCGGTGAGTACCACTGCCTTTGGTGATGCCCTCATCGCGCACATTCAGTGACCATGCCGGATCCTGCATACGTTCACGCTGCATTTTCCTCGATTGCGGAACGATACGTGACCGCCAACCATATCCTCTCCATGGGGGTGGATATACTCTGGCGGGCGCGTGTCGTGCAGATGGTGGCAGAGTGGAAACCTGCCAATCTGCTTGATATTGCCACAGGCACGGGTGACCTTGCGCTGGCTATCAAGAAGGCATTGCCGGAAATTGACGTGCTGGGTACGGATTTCTGCCGTCCCATGCTGGATGTTGCCGTGCGGCGTGGTCTTGAGAATGTGCTTGAGGCAGACGCCATGAACCTGCCGTTACCGGATGCTGCGTTTGATGCTGCAACGGTGGCTTTCGGGCTGCGGAATATGGCGGATTATGAAAAAGCCTTGCGGGAGTTTCGCCGGGTGCTGCGCCCGGGCGGGCACCTGCTGGTGCTGGATTTCAGCATGCCGGAAAATATCTTTGCTGCGCCGTATCGTCTGTATCTGCACCATGTGTTGCCACGGGTTGCAGGCTGGGTGACTGGCAACAGCGCTGCGTATGACTATCTCGGTGAGAGCATTGAGGCGTTCCCGAGGGGGAGGGCTTTCCAGGAGTTGCTGCTGAATGCAGGCTTCTCGAACCCGACCTGCCTGCCGCTCTGCATGGGAATCGCTTCCATTTATACCGCAGAGGCGTAAAAAAATCCATATCTGACAAATTTTCATATCGACAAAAGCAGCTTAAAAAGCTACCATAGAAGCAACGCCGAAACAGGTGTGTATAGTTTTTTATAACCCATTTAATAGAAGTAAATTATGTTTAAGTATCCCAAAAAGCCCGATGGTTCTCCCGTAAGCGGTTCCCCCTTTGCTGAGAATGATGTGCCTGATGAGTGGGCATCCCCCGTACCTCAGCCGGCGTCTCCTGCCGCTGTGGATGCCGGCTATTTCGGCGCAGAGGATAACACAGCCTCCCCCTTTGAGATGGGTGGCATGGCCGCAGAAGCTCCGACAACGACCCGTAACGTGCTGAACTACGACGTATCCGTTGTGGGTATTCTCCGCTTTACGGACGATTTGCTGGTTGACGGTTCTGTGGAAGGTGAGATTTCTTCCGACGGCGTGCTGACGGTTGGTGCCAATGCCAGCATTCAGGCCGGTGATAAGAACAAGGTGGCCGTTCGTACCCAGAGCGCAGTGATTCATGGCAAGGTTGTGGGCGACATCGTGGTGACAGACCGCGTGGTGCTTGCTGCCACAGCTGAAGTGGTGGGCGATGTGACCGCTGCCAAGATTTCCATTCAGGAAGGCGCTGTATTTGTTGGTCACTGCCGTGTGGGTTCTCCCGCTGTGGTGCCGGCAACAGCTACAGCACCTGCTCCTAAGCCGGCGGTTGCTCCCAGCAGCGCAGATGCCAACCTTCTGGGTTGAGCTCAGGATTTGAATAAACCATGCCCGGATTCCGTACAGAACCGCTGATAGTTCCGACGGTTTCCGGGCTTTTACCAGAAGGTGAGCGCGAACGTCGGGTCGCGCTCACTTCTTTTCAATCTGATACAGCCCGAACTCAGGTGCCGATGCGGGAGGTTACCTGCTACGAATGCGGGCAGATTTCTGAAGTTCCCTCGGCGGCGCTATCTGCTAACTGCATTCATTGCCACGCGCACTTGAATATGGCGAATGTGGAGATACGCCCGGGTTCCCGGCGGCTGACGGTGCGCACCCTGGGGGATGTGACCGTGGCACCGGGAACGGTTTTGTCAAATCTTTCTGTGGTGTGCCGGAATATGGAAGTGAATGGGCGCGTGTCCGGCTCATTCCGGTGTTCCGGCGTGCTGAGTTTCAATGTCAGCACCAGGGTGGAAGGCTCCATCAGCGCAGGAAAACTGGTGGTGGATAAAGGGGAAGAAGTAGAGTTAGTGGTTGGTGCTGTGGCAGAGAGTGTGGATTTGTACGGAATGCTCAAAGGGCGTTTGCAGTGTAAAGGTCTGCTGCATGTATTCCGCGGGGGCGGGTACGAAGGGATTTGCAAAGCGGCAGATGTGCAGGTGGAACCCGGCGGGCGGTTTGATGACCAGAGCCGGTTCTGAAGTAATGCTTCATGACCATGGATATCAGCATTACGGGAGCAAGCCAGAATACCCTGCGGCATATTAACCTGGTGTTGCCGGCGGGTAAGCTTATCGCGTTGATGGGGCCGAGCGGCTCCGGTAAGAGTACGCTGGCGTATGATACATTGTTTGCGGAATCACGCCGCCGTTTCCTGGATTGCTTATCGGCTGGTGCCCGGCGGTTGCTTGCCCGCCCGGAAAAACCACAAGTGGAAAGCATTGAAGGCTTGCCGCCGGCTCTTTGTCTGGAGCAGCACCTCCCCCAGGGGCAATCCCGCACGGTGCTCGGCTCATTGACTGAAGCCTTGGATTACTTGCGTGTGCTTTATGCGGCTATCGGGGTGCCGCATGACCCTCAGACGGGTGAGCGCCTGACGCGCCTGAGCCCGGAGGAAATTACCGCTGAGCTTTGCTCGCTGCCGGAAAATACACGGCTGACCCTGCTGGCGCCTCTATCGTCTGCGTTTGGGCAGACCCCGGAAAGCGATATCCTGATGCTCCGTAAGTTGGGGTATCTCCGGGTGCGGGTCGCGGGGGAAATATTGGAACTGGATGAGCTGGAGCAGAACCCGCCGGAGCCTGGTCAGGTGTGTGAGCTGGTGGTGGACCGCATTGTGCTGCGGGAGGGTGTTGACTCCCGCGTGGCGGATTCCGTGCAGGTGGCTCTGCGTTTGTGGGCGGATGAGGTGCGGGCTCTGGTTCAGCTCCGCGGGGGCGAGCCTGAACTGCGTTGTTTTCACACGAGGTACCGCAATGCTCAGACTGGCTTTACCTTGCCGGACCTGACTCCTGGTCTGTTTTCTCATTTTTCACCGCACGGAGCGTGCCCTGAGTGCAATGGTCTGGGTACGGTAAGTGAGGCAAAGGGAGAATTGGCGATTTGCCCTGCGTGTTCCGGGTTGCGCCTTAACCCCACGGCTCTGGCGGTTACCTTGGATTTCCAGGGGCGTGAGCTCAGCCTGGGGGCATTCTGTGAATTATCAGTAGAGGAAAATCGCACCCTGATTGAGCAGCTGGTGGTGCCTGCGGCGTTCCGCGACGCGTTGCAACCAGCCCTGGGGAGCCTGATTCAGCGCCTTGACTGCCTGCTGGACCTGGGGCTGGGGTATCTGAGCCTTTCCCGGGCAGCCAACACCCTTTCCGGCGGTGAGCTTCAGCGCGCGCGTCTTGCCGGGCAGATTGGCGGTGGTCTCTCCGGGGTGCTGTATATTCTGGATGAACCCACCATAGGGCTGCATCCTGCAGAAACGGAGCGGCTTATTGCCGCATTGCAACGCTTGCGGGACAAAGGGAATACCATTCTGGTGGTGGAGCATGACCCGCAGTTACTGCAAGCTTGTGACTGGCTGGTGGAAATGGGACCAGGCAGTGGACCAGATGGCGGTTCTGTGCTGGCTGAAGGGTCGTACAGGGATTTTCTGCTGAATCCGCAATCCCCGACCGGTGCATGGTTGAGCGGGAAACGCGCCCTGCCTGCTGTGGAAAGACGCAACCTGCCGGCGTGTTCGTGGGCTGTGCTGCGCCAGGCATCTGCGCGGAATCTGAAGAATGTGGAATTCCGCTTCCCCCTCGGGGCCTTCACCTGTTTGTCTGGTCCAGGTGGTTCTGGCAAGAGTACCCTGGTACACGAGTGCCTGTTGCCGGCCCTGAAGTCTGGAACAGTTGAGGGGGCTGACTGTATTTCCCGGTCTGTTCTGGTAGACCAGCGTCCCCTGGGTAGTTCTCCCGTGTCTACTCCCGCTACGGCGACGGGGCTGTTGGATGTTTTGCGCCCGCTGTATGCCGCTTTGCCGTTATCCCGTCAGCGCGGGTATACCGCAGCTCGTTTCTCCCCGAATGCCCGTGGGGGCCGTTGTGAGCGTTGCGGGGGAACCGGGCGCCTGCAGGTTGATATGAATTTCCTGGCGGATTTGTATACTGAGTGCGATGCGTGCCACGGTGCCCGCTATAACCGGGAGACGCTGGAGGTGACATGGCGAGGTAAGTCAATAGCCCAGGCCTTGGCGCAAACGGTGAATGAGGCAGTGGAGTTCTTTGCAGCGGTGCCGCAGGCTGCCGGTATTCTGAAGGCCATGCAGGAGCTGGGGTTGGGGTACCTGCCGCTGGACCGCCCGGTCACGACTCTTTCCGGTGGCGAATCCCAGCGTGTCAAGCTGGCGTCGTATCTTGCCAAGGCCTCACCCAAACGCGGTGGCCGCCCGGGTGAGCATTTGCTTTTCGTGCTGGATGAGCCCAGCTCCGGGCTTCACTTTGGTGAGCTGGATATGCTGATGCGCGCCATTTACCGGTTGAGAGCAGCCGGTCATACCATTTTGTGCATTGAACATAACCAGGATATACTTTCCCGCGCGGATTACCTTGTGGAGCTGGGCCCCGGTGCTGGTGCCCAGGGTGGGCAGATTACGTATGCGGGGGAACCTGTGTAAGGGAGCCTGAACGGGGTTAGTGACCTCCATATTTCCGGAGGTCGAGCATGAGGCGTGTTTTGATATATCCTTTCGACCTCAGGTATTGCAGGGGTGTTTGTCCGCTGCTGTTCAAGGCGTTTGGATTTGCTCCTGCCTCCAGCAGCCGGCGTCCGATTTTGTAGTTGTTGTCGTAAACCGTCTGCCAGATGGGCGCCAGACCGGCCCGCGTTGCACTGGAGGGATTAGCCCCGTGTTGCAGGAGCATATTCACGAGACCTTCACTTCTCTGCCCGGTGGCAATCTGCAGCGGGGTGAATCCGTGGTGCAGGGCGTTGGCATCAGCGCCTTTGCTCAGCAGAATGGCCACTGCTGATTCAATGCGTTCCCGTTTGTCCAGGTGGCTGCGTTTATAATGCCGCATCAACAGGCCGAGTGCCGTTTCGTTCCGGTTTCTCACCGCATTGGGATTGGCACCGCGGTTAAGCAGGTTTTCCAGTAGCTCATCATCTGCTGATTGCGCGGCTTGCATCATTTGCCGGTTGAGAATCTGCTGCTGTTCAACCAGATTCTGGCAGGCTGTCAGCAGGAAAAGGAAGATGCAGAGAATATGATGGAGTCCTGGCACTCCGGTTATCCTATCAGACGTGTTGTGGCTTGGCAAGTCGATAATTTTCAAGGGTTATGCGTTGACCTGATTTGTAATTTATGGTATACATGGTGCGTTGATACTTCAGGAAAATCTGATTTGTTCTCATTATGGTTACCATTTCCCGTTTCATTATTTGTTGTACCGTGCCCGTTCTGTTTGCGCCTTTGACTCAGGCTGCAGAAACAACCGAATCTCTGCATGAGGAAATTCATTGGCTTTCATCGGATGATGCCGATGGCAGGGATGCCATCATCAGGCAGATACGCGCGATGAAAGATGTTAATATCCGTGATGAAGTGGGTTGCACCCCACTGCATTATGCGGTTCGTTTCCATAAAGAAGTCGCAGAGGAACTCCTCAAGCGGGGGGCAGATGTGAATGCTCGCTCGGAGATGGGTGAAACCCCGCTGCATATTGCAGCAGAGCGCTGTTCTGAAGTTGCGCTGGAATTGATGGCTTCCTACGGGGCGAATCCTTATATCCGGGATGCCTGGGGACGGACTCCCAGTGATGTGGCTGGTGAAGATGGGGCTGGTTTCAGCCTGCATACGTTGCGTACGAATGCCCAGGTGCCTTTGTTGCATTTTGCTGTTCAGCAGGATGCTGACGGCAAGCTTTCCGAATGGTTTTCCTACCATGAAAAGCAGGAACTGGAAACGCGGGATTCGTTCGGGCGCACGCCGTTGCACCTTGCGGCGGTGGCTGGCAACGTGGACGTGATGCAGTGGTTGCTGGAGCAGGGGTGCGATGTGAACTCGAAAGATAAGCTCGGAGAGACTCCCCTGCATAAAGCTGCCAGTCATGGTCATGAGAGGGCTGTGAACCTGCTCCTTCGCAAGGGTGGCGATGTGGCTGCTGTTGATGCTGAGGGACGCACCGTGGTTCATTTCGCGGCGATGAAAAGCGCGAAGCTCCTGAATACGCTGAAGTATGCCGGTGCTTCCTTGCAGAATCGGGATTCCCGTGGTATGACCGCGCTTCATTTTGCGGCTGCTGCCGGGTGCGATGATGCTGTGCGTTATCTTGTGCGAAATGGCATCAGAAAGGATACCCGGACCAATAATGGAGATACGCCTCTGCATGCGGCTGTTGTGTGTGCGAAGTATGATACTGCCCTGTTGCTCAAAAAGCTGGGTGCAGATCTGACTGTGAAGAATAATGCAGACTGCACGGCAGGCGAGCTGGTTCCCGGGACTAGTGATGAAATGATTGAAATCCGGGAAGAGCTGGGCGCTGTTGATTAAAAATGCAGAACATCCACCTGCTGGCTGAATTTGGCATTGCTTACAGTGGAAATGGCCCATATACTGACCTTGTCTATGAATTTTGAGACCATTGAACGAAAGATGCAGGGAGTGGGGCTCACTCGTGCTGCCATTGGCGCTTTTCGCCACAGTGTCGGGGTGCTGACCTCCCGGCAGTCCATGCTCATACCTGAGGCAGATATTGAACCTGCCCGGGATGTTGCTGATTGGGAGACGCTGGTGACAACCACCCATGAGGCAGATGCCGCTCTGCTGGCTCAGTCTGTGCTGATTAAGCTCAACGGCGGCCTGGGAACGAGCATGGGCCTCCAGAAAGCCAAGAGCCTGCTGGAAATCAAACCCGGCATTACGTTCCTGGACACCATTGTGCGCCAGGTGCAGAGCCTGCGGGAGCGCGCTCAGTACCCCGTCGGTCTGCTGCTTATGAATTCGTTTTCCACCAGTGAGGACACCATGGCTCACCTGGCTCAGTATGCTGAAGGTGGCTTTGCTGACCCTGCTCAGGTGGAAATGCTGCAGAACCGAGTGCCGAAACTGGTGACTGATACGCTGGAGCCGGTTGCCTGCCCGGAAAATCCGGAATTGGAATGGTGCCCGCCTGGTCATGGTGATATTTATCCGGCGCTGGTTGGCAGTGGCTGGCTGGATAAGCTGCTGGCATCGGGCGTGAAATATGCGTTTGTCTCCAATTCTGACAATCTGGGGGCGCAGATGGACACTCGCTTCCTGCGTTGGTTTGCAGAATCCGGGGCTCCTTTTGTCATGGAAGTGACCCGCCGCACTGAGGCTGATAAGAAAGGTGGGCATCTGGCTACCCGTAAGTCCGATGGCCAGCCCATTCTGCGTGAGGTAGCTCAATGCCCGGATGCGGATATGGGGGATTTCCAGGATATTGAGAAACACCGTTATTTCAATACGAATAATCTCTGGATCCGTCTGGATGCGCTCAAGCAGGTTCTGGATGATAACCATGGCGTTTTACCGCTTCCTGTTATCTGCAACAGCAAAACGGTGGACCCGCGCGATGCGTCCACTCAGAAGGTTTATCAGTTGGAAACGGCTATGGGGGCTGCGTTGCAGTGTTTCCCCGGGGCTCGTGCGGTGTGCGTTCCCCGCTCCCGTTTCTTCCCGGTGAAAACGTGTTCAGATTTGCTGCTGCTGCGTTCTGATGCCGTGGAAATTGACGCAGCTGGCGGTATGTCGCTTGCTCCGGAATGCGGTGGCACTGCGCCGGTGGTGGTGCTGGATGGCAAGCTGTACAAGCTGGTGGAGTCACTGGACGCCCTCGGGGTGCCTTCCCTGAAGCATGTGAGCAAGCTGGTGGTTTCCCGCCCGCATGTCTTTGCTCCGGGAGAAGCTCTGACCGGTGAGGTTGTGATTTGATGACCAGCGGACGATACGCGAACTCTGCAAGGCGCACCGTGAATGGTGCGCCTTTGTGTTATTCGGTGACGGGAGTCAGGAGAATGACGCAGGATTGCTGCGGGCGGGTCCAGCGGATGGGAAGACCGGTGGCCATAAGGCTGTCTCCCCCCAGGGTCTTACCGTGCAACGCACTGTGGTGCCCGGTGGCGTCCGGCCCGAGTTCAGTAAGGGTGTAGCGCCTGTCTGGATTCAGCCCGCGCAGGGGGATGCGGGTACACTGGTCGGTGTAGACGCGCTGGGTGGTATAGGCCAGGAGGAGCGCATCACCTCCGTGTGTGTAGAGCAGGGCGCAGTCCGGTCCCTCGTAGGGGGAGACCAGGCGGTGCAGCTCGCCCAGCTGGGTGATGGGGCGCAGCTGCGCTGCCAGTTCCACGCGCTCCCGTATTTCTGCCATTTCTTCCGGGCTCAGCGTGCGCGGGTCTAACTCCAGCCCCAGTCTGCCGGCCAGCGCCACATCAAATCTGAATTTAAGGGAGGTTTCACGACCGGTGTAGCAATTCGGGCTGCCGGTCACGTGGCAGCCGATGGCATTTGCGGGGAAGAAGAAGGAAGCGACCCACTGCATGCGCAGGCGGTCGCAGGCATCGGTGTTGTCTGAGAGCCAGAATTCCTCATGGAATGCAGCCGCGCCGCAGTCGAGTCGGCCACCGCCGGCAGAGCAGCACTGGAAGGTGACATGGGGGAAATCCTGCCTCAGCCCGCGCATGAGCTTGTAGTAATGGCTGATGTAGTCGAAGAACAGATTGCCCTGCTGCTCCGGGGGCAGGTGGGTGGAACCGGTGTCGGAAATCTTGCGGTTGCAATCCCACTTGATGTAGGAAATCCCCGGATTTTTGCTCAGAACCCGGCGCACGGGGTGGTCAATGCCGGTGCTGGGATTGGTGAGATCCAGCACGAGCTGGTGGCGTTCTTCCCGTGGTTGAATGCCGGGCAGGCGTATGGCCCAGTCCGGGTGCTGGTCGTAAAGCTTGCTGCGCGGGCACACCATTTCCGGCTCCATCCACAGACCAAAGTCAATGCCGCAGCTGCGCGCATGGTCCGTGAGCGAGCTGAGCCCTGTTGGCAGCTTGGCTGGATTTGGCTCCCAGTCGCCCAGTGATGAGGTGTCATCATCGCGCTTGCCAAACCAGCCGTCATCCAGCACGAAAAGCTCTACACCCAGGCTGGCCGTGCGTTGCATCATATCGCGCAGGGCGGGTTCATGCACATCGAAATGCACGCCTTCCCAGCTATTCAGCAGGGTGCGGCGGGTTTCCTGTCCGTGGGGGATGACATGGCGGCGCAGGTATTGGTGCAGGCTGCGGCTGGCGTGGGCGGCTCCGCTGTGGCTGTATACCAGGATGGCGGTTGGCAGCTCGATGCTGCTGCCGGCGGGCAGAGTGTAGGGACTGTGGGCAAAGTCATGCCCCATGCGCAGGTAGAGGTGACCGTAGCTGCTGTGTTTGAAGCTCAGTTCGTAATTACCGCTCCAGGCCAGAGCGCCCAGCAGGCAGGGCGTACCTTCCTCTTGCATGGGAGAACCCAGCGAGAGCAGGAACCCGGGGGTACCTTCCTGCGCGGTCTTGATGCCGGTGCTGCTGCCGACGGAGAGCGTGTTGCCGCGGGCAATGCACTGCTGCTGCATGTAGTTCTCACCGCTCCAGCCGCCACGGAAGGTGCAGAGATGGTAGGCTGCAGCCTGCAGGGGCAGGGCGGCAGATGCTGCCTGCAGCAGGGTGGGGCTGCCTGTGCCACGGTTGCTGAGCCGGGTGGTGAGGGTGAAGGTGTCCTCAGCCGGGTAGGCTGCCAGGCGCAGCTGCACCTCCAGTTCCGGGTGCAGCGGGTCCGCCAGCAGAAAGTCGATGGCATTCTCGGTGATGCTGTGGTGCAGCAAGCGCAAATCACTGGCCTGGGTGCCATCTGCATACCGCAGGTGCAGACCGTATTCGCCGGAATGGTTGCCCCACTTGCCGCGGGAGTCAAAATCCGTGGCTACCAGTGGCCATTCCGCAGGTGGGGCTGTCAGCGCATCATCCGGGCAGGCAAGGCGGGGTCCCAGGTAGCAGAACTGCAGCTTTCCGCTTTCCTCTACCCGTAAGGAAAGCTGATTGTCTTGGGTGAAAAGGTGCATGCTGAGGTGGGGGCAGTTTGCGCGTTATTCCATTGTTCTGGCCTGGCGGCGGGCTTTGCGCAGGCGCTCACGTTCTGCAAATGCCTGCTTGCCGATAGCGGAGTTGCGGTCCAGGTCGCGGGCGGCTTCCAAGGCGCTGATAGCCTCCAGGAATTTGGCTTCGGATGCCGGAGTATGCGCGCCCTGGTACATGTTGGTATATTCCCGCAGCAGAAGGGGATACAGGCATTTGAACCCGAGCCTCTGCTTATCCTCCGGTGTGGCAAAGGGGTGGTTCATCAGCGCACGGCAGGAGCTGAGGCACTGTTGAAGCGTGTCTCCTTCCAACGGTTGTATGAGAGCCATGCGGGCAAAGAGCAGGTATTGCTGCGCCTCGTAGTTGCGCTTGCGGGCCTTCTGTTCCCGGTCAGGTGCCGTGGCGGCTGCCTGTGCTGCCTGAAGACTCTCGGCGCTCAGCCGGGGCAGGGGTATAGCTGCGTAGGCTCCCTGGGCATCGCCTATCACCAGACTCGGTAATTCATCAACTCCGGCTTTGAGTGCATTGGCTGAGTTGATGGCTTTTGCCATGGTGTCAGCCGTGGTGTCCAGCACAACGTAACGGCATTCTGCCTGGGGCACGGCTGCCCGCAGCGGGGCCAGCTGGCTCACCAGTGATGCGGCTTTGGTTCCCTGTTGGAAATAGACGGTGTACTCTTCTCCCGTGGCGGCGGGGGAGAGCCCTGCCAGAATCAGGGGGAGAAGTGAGAGGCGGTTCATACTTGCTCGGCTCGGCTGATGGTGATGCGTTTGAAGCGGGATTCCGTTTCTTCGGACTGGGTGACAATGCCGGGAATGGTTGCCAGTTCATTATGAACCAGCCGCCGCTGGTAGGCATTGAGCTTTTCCATCAGCAGGGGGGTGCCGGTTTTCAGAACCCGGTCTGCCCGGGAACGCGCCCGGCGGAGCAGTTTGGCTTCTGTTCTGGCGCGGTAGTTATCGCAATCCACGCGCACGCGGGGAGCCTCGCTCCACTTCACCTGAACCAGCCGGTTGACCATGTATTGCAGGTCATCGAGTCTGTCCCCTTCATCCCCGATGATGAAGCGGGCATCCGGGCTGTCTATCAGCAGAGAAATGCCATCTTCGTAGGGTTCGGTTTTCAGGGTGAAGGTGAAACCGAGCGGGTGAAGCAAGGCGTGAACGGCTTCGCAGGCCAGTGTTGAAAGTTGTTCCATGGTCTGAGCAGGGTAGGAATGAAGCATTATTCATCGCGCCCGAAAAGACGCAGCAGGCTGATGAAGAGGTTGATGAAATCCAGGTACAGGTCCAGGGCGCCGAGAATGGCTGCCTTGCTCTTGATGGTGGCATCAGCACTCAGACCAATCTTGAGCAGGTTCTGCGTATCATAGGCAGTGAAGAGTGAGAAGATGACAACGCCGGCGCATCCGGTGATGAAATTATACACGTTGTTCTGCCAGAAGATGTTCACGATGAGTGAAACCAGAAGACCGATGAGCATCATGAGCAGCGCGCGTCCCCAGGTGCTCAGGTCCCGTTTGGTGACCATGCCGTATATGGACATGCTACCGAACATGATGGCGGTGATGCCAAAGGCCTTGCCGACGGATTGCAGACCGTAGCTGATAAGAATTGGCCCGAACAGGATACCCTGAACGCCGGCAAAGGTCAGTAGCAGGACGGCGAGGGCTCCTGCGGAAAGTCTGCTGGCGCAGAAGCTCATGATGACTACGATGCCAAGTGTGCCCAGGCAGAGCAGCAGCCGGTGTTCCGCAACCCACAGCAGGGTATTCAAGTCTTGCGCGGAATAGGCCGCAACACCGGCAGTGAGCAGCATGCACACGGCCATCCACATGTATACTTTATTGAGGAATGCTTTTGCTCTTGCGGCGCTTGTTATCTCCTGGTTTTCTTCACTGGGTAAGTAGGATTCCTGGTTCATGTCGTTATTGTAGCGGGAGTTGCGTGATAAGTCAAGCCGTCAGTTCTGCTGCGGGGAGCAAGTGTGCGGTTGCTGTTGGCTGAATATCAGGGTTCTGGATTCCAGCCTTCGCTCATGAGTGTGTTATACATCTCGTGGGCCTTTTCTTTCATATCCAGCGCAGCCATGCGGACGTATCTTTCGGCCAGTTTGGGGTCTGCCGGGTAATTGGAACCACCTTTGGCTGTGATGTAGGCAAGGTAGACGTACGCATGTTTGTGCCCGACGGCCGCGGCCTCCAGCAGAAGCTTGCTGGCGGACTTGGAATCGGCCGGGAGCCCGATTCCATGGTGCTGGGCGTAGGCCAGCAGTATGATGGCGCGGGGAACTCCCATATTGGCAGCAACATTGAGGTAGTACAGGCCTTTCCGGGTGTCCTGGGGGATGCCGAGTCCGCGCAGGAGCATGAGCCCGGCTGCGGCGCCGCAAGTGGGGTTGCCCAGGATGGCTCCGTGGTCAAAATGACGGTAGGCGCGTTCCTTATCAACGGCAAATCCGCATCTGCCGTGGTAAGTGACACTGCCCAGCCAGAAACTGGCAGAGATATTGTTCAGCATGGAGGCAAGCTTGATGTACTGCCTGCCCAGGGCATCGTTATGTTCAATGCCGGCGTTTTTGAGAACCGGGTTTTCCGGGTTGCCCTCAATCATGGCAGACCCCAGGGAATACAGTGCATTGCTGTTGTGCTGCCGGGCCGCCTCCTTGAGCAGAATGAAGCTGTTCTTGGGGTCTTTGGGGGCACTGATGGCAGAAAGCTCGAAGTATGAATCAGCGTGCCCCATCTCTGCGCTTTTCTGCAGCAGGCTCACCTTTTCTTGCATTGTGGGAGCCAGGGTGGAGAGGTAGTGCAGCACATGCACGTTGCCGCGTTCAATTTCTGCCGCAACCTCCGGGCGATTCCGGTCTTCCCAGCTTGCCAGGCGCTGGGTCAGGAGCAGCCATCTGGCGCGGGGCATCATGTTGCCGCTCCGGCAGGCTTCCAAGATGTATTTTTCTGCGGCCTTTTCGTCTTTCTTTGTGCCGATTCCCGCTTGCATGCACATGAAGACATTGATTTTGGCAGGGTCGTAGCCGCCGTCTGCCGCGCGGCTCACCATGGCGAAGGCTTCCTTGATTTCCGGGGTCTGTGTGGCATTTTTTGGCACTTGGACGAACTTGCGGTCTGCCACAAACTGGCAGGCTACCAGGTTCCCTTCAGCGGCGGCTTTCTCCATCCAGCTCATGGCGGCAAACTCATCGTTCGTGCTGTTGAGAATTTCGCTCATCGCCGGGCCGAAGTTGTATGTATTCTCCTTCAGCATGGTATCCAGGTGCCCGATGAAGCGAGCGTAGGCTTCCGGGTGCGCATTGGGTGAGGTGTCCGCAGCTCTGGGGGCATCTGGCGTGAAGGTGAGTTCGACTTTTTTCGGGGACGGCATGGCTGTGGCCGGTCCTGGCAGAAATTGTTTGATGGCGTCAGAAAAAGCCGTGGCTTCGGCAGAGTGCTGAGCCCAGGCGGGCAATACGGAAAGAGCAAGAAAAGAAAGTACGCGCTGCATGGTATGCTCTGCATTCTACATGAGCCCGCTCGCGAGTGCAAGTGTGTTTTGCGTTCTCGCCTCGGTTCTAGGCGGGGCGGGGGGGCGCATTGCCTCCACAAGCGCCCAGTAACGTTATCCTTGCCGTTGGCGCGGACGAATGATGAACTTTAACCTTGGGTTTTTGTGACGCTGGTATTTAATTTAACCTTGGGTTTTTGCAATGCCAGTGCTGAATTTAACCTTGGGTTTTTGCAAATTGGTATTGACAGTGAATCAAAAAGAGAATATAACGATGAACATACAATAGAGGCCATGAAAAGATACGCAATAGAGAAGCTGAAAAAATGGAAGGATCACCCCTTTCGTAAGCCGCTTCTGCTGATGGGGGCGCGCCAGGTGGGGAAAACCTGGCTCATGCAGGAATTCGGCCGTCTGCATTTCAAAAACGTGGCCTACATCCGCTTTGATAACAGCGAACGAGCGCGTCGCGCATTCAGCATAGACTTTGATATCCCGCGTCTGCTGGAGGCCATTTCCATCGAAGGCAAATGTGTTGTCGCACCTCAGAATACGCTCATCATTCTGGACGAAATTCAGGAATGCCCCGCCGCACTCACCTCATTGAAGTATTTCTGTGAGGAGGCCAGGGAATACGCTGTTGTGGCGGCTGGTTCTCTGCTGGGGGTAGCTGACCATGTGGGTACGGGGTTTCCCGTCGGAAAGGTTGACCGGTTGAATCTGTACCCCATGAGTTTCTGCGAGTTTCTGGAAGCCACCGGGCAAGCCCAGCTTGCGACTTTGCTGCAGAAACGGGATTGGAAACTCATCAACCACTTTGAAGACCTCTACATCCGCCATCTGCGCACTTATTTGTACGTGGGCGGAATGCCCGGCGTGGTGCAGGTATACGATAAACTGCGGAATTTTGAAGAAGTACGGCAGGCTCAGCTCAATTTGCTGCGAGACTACCGCGAGGATTTCAGCAAACACGCGCCAACCGAATCCCAACCCAGGCTGAATATGGTGTGGGACTCTGTGCCCCAGCAGTTGGCCCGGGAAAACAAACGCTTTGTTTATAGCGATGTTTACGATGGTGCCCGCCGCAAAGCCCTGGAAATTCCCCTGCGCTGGTTGCAGGATGCCGGATTGATTCATCCCGTGCCCCGTATTAAAAAGCCGGCTCTGCCCATGTCGTCCTACTGGGAAAGCGGCATCAGCAAGGTGTATTTCCTGGATGTCGGCCTGCTATCCGCCGTCAGCGGGCTGGATGCCGGCACCCTGCTGGACGGTGACGATATCTTCAGCGAATTCAAAGGAGCTCTGGCAGAACAATTTGTGCAGCAGGAACTTCGCGCTATGTGCAATCTGGCGCCCTGCTACTGGGCCAGCGAAGAAAAGAACGCCAAGGCCGAGGTGGATTTCCTCTGCACCCTCCGTGGCAATATCATCCCCATCGAAGTCAAGAGCGGCGGCAATCTGCGGGCCCGCAGTCTGCTGGTCTACTGCCAGCGATTCCAGCCGCGCCATGCCGTCCGCTCCTCCCTGCGCCCCTATTCCACCAGTGAATACGTGTTCAAGACGCCTCAACACGCTCACCCCGCCACACTGCTCACCGATCTGCCGCTCTACGCCATTTCCCAGCTGGCGGCAGTCATCGAGTAGCAGGCGCCCACGGCACAGCATCATTATTTCACCAACACTGCTGCGCTGCTTTGTAACAGCCCCTGATTCCATTCCGGAATCAGGGGCTGAAGTCTTAGCTACTGCCGTAATTGCAGGCTTATTTTCTCCTGCGGCGGGCGGCGAGTGCAGCCAGTGCCAGCAGGCTGAGGGTGGCTGTAGTGGGTTCGGGAACCATTTCCATCCCTTGGAGATAGAGCACATTCCTACCGCCGTCAAACACAAGTTCTGTATTAGCAGTAATACCCTTGCCGCTGAAATAATCTGCTGCGTTCAGGCTATAGGTAGAGCCTTGGCTCACATCTGCGGTCACCCCATCGTAAATGAAGTTGATAGTCCCCAGATTGGAAAATAACAAGACCTGCGTACTAGCTGCATACACCGCATCTGGTGCCAGTACCAGTTCAATCTTGCTGGTTGCATTCTTCGGCACTGCCAGGGTAAGAGTGCCCCCGTTCATGTCGAAATGGGCATTATCCAAGCTTAAGGTCGAACCCACGTTCATGGTCAGGCGCGTGCAGTTCAGAATGCCTCCAGTTGTCTCATTCAGCGCAGCAGGTGCATTGCCAAGCCCCACTTCCTCCGCGCTTAACGAGACGCTTGCCTCCAATTCCAGCATCGCTTCCAGCGTAGAACCGCTCTTGACGTTAATATTGCGAGCCTTCAATGCTGCCGGAGCATCCCCCAGCACCGCCATGCTCAGTGAACCTCCACTGTTGAGTGTCAGGTCTGCCGAGGCTCCGAAGGTCAACGTACCGCCGGAGATACTGACTTTCCCGGCTCCAGTGTAACTTCCGCTGGCAATATTCAGGCTGGAGCCTTTACCCTTCACCGCCAGATTGCCCGTGAATGAACTCTGGGAGGCGAAGCTTACCTGGCTGTCCGTTACACGTACGGTACCCGAGCCGCTCAGAGAACCGGCTGCATTCGTAGCTGCTGCGGTTCCAGTGAAGGCCAGCGTGCCGTTCACCGTGCTGGTCGAGGCGGCATAACCGCTGCCTTTCATCTCCAGAGTGGAGCCTGCTTCTACCGCTACCTCACCTGCCATGCTGTTGCTGCCGGCCAGTACCAGGTGGCTGTTGGCGGCAATATTCATCGAGGTGCCTGCGGCTGTGGTAAGGGCAGCGTTGCCCGTGGCGGTGGCACCCAGTGCAGTGCTGTGGTGGAGATTCAGCGTGCCGCCCTCCAGCGAGGTATCGCCGGTGTGTTCATTGGCTGTCGCAATGGTCAGGGCACCCGTGCCCTGCTTGGTGATACCGCCGGTGCCGGTCAGCTTGCCTCCATTTGCGGTGCTGAATGTATAGTCATTGCCCTCGCTGTTGTTCACGAGAATATCGGCTGCTGCTATATCACCGTCCAGCTTTACGGTGCCGGCAGCTGTGTCCGTGAAGCTTACGTCCATGCCGTCCAGATAGGTATAGCTGCGGTCGTTCATCGTCCAGTTGTCCGATGTGCTGTTCCACAGGCCGTCGCCCGAGGCATTGCCCCAGGTGGTGCGCCCTACTTTGTAGTAGAGCGTGCCGCCCTCCCACACCAAATCTTCAAATGCCGCCTGACTGGCCCCGCCGCTGCCATTTACGCACACGTTGGCTGCCGTCCAGGCGGAGCTGGTGGTGAAATCGCTTGCGCTGGTCTGGCTGATGATTTTGTATATTCCGCTTGTCAGACCATCGGTGCGGTTCAGGTTCACGGTGAGTTTGGAGGTTTCCAGATCTGTGCCACCCAGCGTCAGCGCGGCAGTGTTCTGATGCTCTGCTCCGACCGTTACCGTCAGGGCAGAATCACTGCCCAGGGTTAATTTTTTCGCGGTGATGGTATTGAGCCCCTGTAGTTCAAGTGAAGTACCATTGTTAAAGGTGAAATTGTAACTGCCGTGGCTCATGCTGCCATCTCTCAGAAGCAACCTGGCCCCGCTGCCCGCAGCAACCGTCAATCCACGACCATTCAGCTTCGCTCCATCCACCACCTGCAGGCTTCCGCCATAGAGGTTAATCAGGTTATTGATTTCGCTGGTCTGGGAATTCGTGATTTCTGCTGCCGTCGCGGCAGATTTTTTCACCGCCTCCAGGTGTTCGGCTGTGAACTTGCCACTGAAAATGATATCACCTCCGGCTTTCTGCGTAACTCCGTCAGCATCCTGATAATCAGCATTGAAGCTCACGGTTGCACCAGAACAGAAAAGCATGTATACAGAATCATGAAATATAATGTGACCACCTGACTTTGCCGCAATAATCAGGGAATCCTCTGAGGAGTTCGGCGCTAGGTAGATACTGCGTAATCGGTATGTGTAGGTTGGGTTAGAATTTGAAGTAGTGGTTTTTTCGTAGTTTTTTTCAAAGGTAACAGAAGAATTGCCTGTAATGCTAAGGGTGCCAGAGGAGTAAATGGCTCCGCCATAGGCATGTATTTTGTTATCATAAGCAGCTGATGCCTGGACATAGTTTGAGTGCATGACAAGGTCCCCGGTATTGTTGCGGATAGTAATGTTATCCGTGGAATATATAGCACCACCATATGCGTATGTGTCGAAGTAATAATAACCGCCGCCTGAGACTATACCAGGATACATCTCGGTGTAATAATGTTCTGAGCCACCATAGGCTGAGAAGGCATAGTTCTGACTGAAAATAATATCGCCTGAATTCTCACTGATGTCGACGTTGCCGGTTGAATAAATGGCACCGCCAGATGAATGCCGATCTTTGTAAGTGCCGCCTGCTATGCTTGAAGCGTGATTCTCTATGAACGTCGTATATGCACTGTTGTTTTTGATTAACAGAGTACCTGTTGAGTAAATAGCGCCACCGCCTGTGTCTGCACTTGGAGCCGCAGCATTTGCGTAAAACCGCACTTCGCAGTTATCCGAAATGTCTATGGTTGAGTCTGTCGCGTTTGCATGAATTGCACCACCATATAGTGACGATGTTGAACTGATCACATTGCCACTGAATGTGACATCTGCAGTTTCATTATTTCCATCACTTACATTTTTAATGGAAAGAGTTCCGCCTGTTCCCAAATCAATAGCACCACCGCTGTTGCTTCCTGTTTGATTGGAAATATTCAGATTACTGAGAGTATCAAACACCAGGCTGGTCGGTTGTTCAAAAACTGTGGATGCGCCCCCGGTGAAGCTCACGGCCGCGGGGTCGTAACCCTCTGCCGTGGTAAAAATGTGCTCTCTTCCGGTTACGAGTGCCTGGCTGTCCGTCCAGGTGGTGTTTGTTTGCGGTGTGAATACTGTATCTGACCACAGGATAAAGGCGCATTTCGCTGCGGCATCGCTTGCAGTATAATCATCCAGGTACCCGGGAGTCCAGAGATCCACCTGCTCATAATCTGCCGGGATGTCGGCAGCTTGAACGCTGGTGATTGATGTTAAAGATAAAAGGGTAGTTAAAATTGCAATCGGAAGGTGCGGTTTCATGGATTGAAAAATGAATTGCCGCTATCCTACGCTTTCGGAATCCGTAAAAGAGCTATTTTACAATAACAGAGAATCGAATGATTACAAATATATCCACAGAGTCGGGATTTATATGGAACGCGGTTCCTACTCTTAGATATTTCTGGAAATAAAACAGTTTGCGTGCTTGACTTACGGATTCCGAAAGCGACGAGCAATGAAGGTAGAACTGACGAGAGAAGAAATGGCGGCACTGACTGTATTGAAAAGTGCCGGGGAGGATTTGATGGAGGTGGCAATTATCGCCAAAGAGGCGATGGAGGCCGGGCGGGGAAAGCCGAAGAGGGCGAGAAGGTGCATAGCCGCGGGGGCGGAGGAGTTGAAGAAGCAGGAACGCACCGTGTCGTTTGAAAAGGCAGTCGCCTTTGCGCTGGAGGAGCGGCGGGAGAGGCGGGTGCGGACGGTGTACGATTTCCGGTATTTCACGCGGCGGTTCATGAAGCGGTGTCCGGGGCTGGCGCGGCGGAAGGTGCGGGCGATTACGGCGCAGGAGTGTGCGCAGTATATTGAGATGGCCTTTGATACACCGCGGCAGCGGCAGAAGGCACGGTTGATTCTCAGCGGCGTGTTCGCCTCGGCGGTGAAGCGGGGCTGGTGCAGAGAGAATCCGGTTTCAAAGGTGGAGGCGCCGCGGGTGGTGGAGAAGCAGGTACCGATTCTCTCGCCGCAGGAGATTAAGGACTTGCGGCAGACGGCGGAGGTTTTCCAGGGTGGCAGCTGCGCAGCGGCGGTGGGGATGATGCTGTATGCGGGCATCCGTCCGCACGAGGTGGCACGGCTGAGCTGGGAGCAGGTGGATTTGCGGGAGCGGGCGATTTATATCCTACCGCAGCACAGCAAGACGGGCGGCGCACGGCGGGTGACGATTCACAAGCCTCTGCTGAGGATTCTGCGGGCGCATCGCCGGGCGGATGGAGAGAGGATATGCCCGCCGGGCTGGCTGCGGCACTGGCGGGAGCTGCGCCGCGCGGCCGGGTGGGGTGGTGATAAACCCTGGCCGCAGGATGCGCTGCGACATACCTTTGCGAGTTATCATCTGAGCCATTTCCGCAGCTATGCGGAGCTGCAGGTGGAGATAGGTCACCGGGATGCTACGCTGCTGCGAACCAGGTATGTGGACCAACGCGGAGTGCGCTCCTCTGCACAATTCTGGGCAGCGTGAAAAGGATTGACAATTGACTATTGACGATTGACAAATAGAAAGTTTGTGCGCCCGGAGGGCGCGGGAAAATTTATCTCACAGGCGCGGAGCGGCTGTTTTCACGATAGGGGCAAAAGTTTCCCAATGCTTGTGGGGGCGTGGCTGATGGCTTCATTGGGAACGATATCCGCGAGTAGGGGCTCGCGGACGTTAGATTAAACCCACAGCAATTTCATCGGCCACGAGGCGGCCGGAGCAGGTGAGGAGGAGTCGGCCAGCGGGGGTGAGGGTGGCGAGGCCTTCGTTCTGAAGCATGGCGATGAAGCCCTCGTCCTGCGGGCGGAGCATGGCGGGGGGCAGGCCTTCATCGGTGCGCAGCAGGAGCCCCAGCAGTTCAGTTCTTCTGGTGGCAGGGTCGAGCTGTTCGGCCGTTCCCGGGGGCAGGGAGCCTGCCTGCAGGGCGGCGGTGTAGGCGGCGGTATCGCCGGCGTTGCAGTAGCGCACGCCGCCCATGGTGCCGACGGCGCCGGGGCCGAGTCCGCAGTAGTCCTCGCCATGCCAGCAGGCGAGGTTGTGCTGCGATTCGCAGCCGGGGCGGGCGTAGTTGGAGATTTCGTAGTGCCGGTAGCCGGCGGCGGTGAGTAGTTCATCCGCCAGGGTGAACATGGCCACATCCGTCTCCTCATCGCCGGCGGTGGCGCCGTAGTGGCGGAAGAAGTCGGTGTCTTCTTCGTAGGTGAGATTGTAGGTGGAGATGTGGTCTGGTTGCAACGCAATGGCGCACTGCAGGCTGTGCCGCCACTGTTCCAGTGATTGCCCGGGCAGGGAGAACATCAGGTCTATATTCACCTGCGGTATACCGGCGTTGCGCAGCAGTTGCACGCTTTCTGCCACATCTTCCGGGCTGTGTTCCCGCCCCAGAATTTTCAGCAGCCCGGAATCAAAACTCTGCACACCCAGGGATACGCGGTTAATACCCAGTTGTTTCCATTGCTGCACCTTGCCTGCGGTAAAGGTGGCGGGGTTGCTTTCAAAACTCCATTCCTGAACCTGGCTGAAATCCAGCCAGTCGCGCAGACCATTCACAAGAATCTCCAGATGAGTGGGAGAGAGCATGCTGGGTGTTCCGCCGCCAAAGTAAATCGTGCTGGGGGCGGTTCCTTGCGGCAGTCTCAGGCGGGCTTCCTGCCCCACGGCGTACGCGTAACCTCGTATGTCACTGCTGCCGGGGGTGTGCTTGAAAAAGGCACAGTAGGGGCAAATCCGGTGGCAGAACGGAACGTGAATGTAGAGGTGCATGCTATCTGGGAAAACGGAGGGCCGGGGGAATACCCGGCCCTCGCTTGAATCTTTGGTTCAGTAGCTTGCTTTACAGCTCGGCTGCGGCCGGGGTGTCAAGGAAGTACTTGGCGTCAGCGTGCTTCTGGAGGTAGGAAGCGGCAACGTCGATGGTGACCGGGCCGTTGATGGCCTTGTTCACGATGGAAGCCTTCTTCTCGCCCCAGGCCATGAGACGCACCTTCTTGGCGCCCATGATGGTGGCAACACCCATGGTGATGGCGGTGCAGGGCACGTTCTCGAAACCACCGAAAGCGGGGGCTGCGTCAGTCTTGGTCAGGTCATCGAGGTGAACCTGGCGGGTGATGGTGGTGTCATCAGAACCGGGTTCGTTGAAACCGATGTGACCGGTGCGGCCGATGCCGAGGATCTGGAGGTCAAGACCACCGCAGTCCTTGATCTTCTGCTCGTAAGCAGCGCAGTGGGCGGGGATTTCCTCCGGAGCCAGGGTGCCGCAGGGCAGGTTGATGTTTTCGGCAGGAATGTCGATGTGGTTGAAAAGGTTGGTGTGCATGAAGTACCAGTAAGACTCCACGTGGTCGTGGGGCAGACCGGTGTATTCGTCCAGGTTGAAGGTGGTCACGTTTTTGAAGGAGAGACCCTCTTCCTTGTGCAGGCGGATAAGCTCAGCGTAGAAAGGCAGCGGGGTGGCACCTGTGGCAAGACCCAGAACTACGCCCTTGCCTTCAGCAGCGCGGGTGCGGATGAGTTCTGCGACTTCAGCGGCAAGCGTCTTGGCTGCGGCTTCCTTGGTTTCGAAAACTTCGTATGTCATAGCGCGCTTATTTTATAGCCCCTGTGCGCCGAATTCAACCCTAAAATGTGCAGACCGGGCAAATTCTGTTTAATCTGCGGCGTAACGGATGCGGATTTCGAGCCCGTTTGTGCCGGCTCCGCCCAATTTGCGGAGTTCGCTAGAGATGGTTTCCCAGTCCTTCAGCCGGAGTACGGAGATGCACCCGTGTGAGCCGTTGTGCCGGCGGGTGGTTTCCTCAGTTTCGCCGGGTACCGCAATGGTGGCCAGGTGCAGCATGATGTCGCTGCGGGTGTCGCTGAATTGCGGAATGGCGTTGCGCCCCAGGCAGGAAATGAAGAAACCTTTGATGGAGTGCCCGAATAAATCAGTGTAGAGCCGGGCAGTGTACCCTTCCGGTACGATGGGGCGGGTGGAGTCTTCAGTCCCGTGGAAATGGCGTGCGCGCCCGCCAGTCTGCACCTGGTAGCGGAGCGGGGGGATGTTGTCACCATAGTGCAGGGTGAGAATGCCGCGATGCACGTGCCCCAGGTAGCCGCTCACGCCATCTGCCGCGGCGGGGTTCCGGAGGTATTCCTGTTTCCAGATGCTGTTCAGGTGCGTGTGCTGCCGCTTGCGGCGGCTCCACTGGAAGGCGAAGGGGCAGCTGCGCGTGTGTTGCTTGCGTAGCGCCTTATCCCGGAAATATCTCCATGAGACCTTGTCCTGTGCCAGTTGGTCCAGTGCCTTGGCATTGGCTATGTCTTCCTGTTCGAGTTCATCGGCAGAGGCTCCCTGGTGGGTGAATAAGACGTCAATATAACTCACCTTGGCAGATTTGCGTTCTTTGGCGCACCAGTGCTCCTGGCGTCCGCCTGCTGCCATCAGGATATCTGCCAGTGATTTCTGTTCGGCAGAGACGAGCATGAGCGGGGTTTTCCCCTCCCTGTTTTCCTCGTGTACATCGGCGCCTCCTCTCAGGAGTTGAATGGCTGTGTTGGCGGCTTCTTCGCCGGGGAGCTGATGCACCTGGTGCAGGGTTATTTCCTTATCCACCGGTCGGCAGCAATGCAGCAATCTCGCAACCAGGGTTGCATCTGTGCTGAAATCGTGTGCGCATTTCCCTTTCCTGGTGCGAATCAGCGGGTCGGCTCCCTGCAGCAGCAGGCTGGTGATGATGTCGCTGTGATTCAGGGCTGCCGCCAGCATCAGAACGGTCTGCCCGCGCTTGTCCTGGTGGTTGATGTCGGCTCCTTCCTGAATTTGGAGCAGCCGTTTCGATAAGATGTGGCGGATCTTCTGTTCCCGTTCAGTGCCTGCGGTCTGTGCCTGCAGTTCTGCTGCCTGTTCCTTGTAGTCGGGTGCCCATGCTGCTTCCGTTACCGTGTTGCTTCCCAACAGGTAGGTGAAAAGAACTATGCTGAACCATTTATGCCTGATCATTGCGGCTACCGACTTTCTCAAACTAGCATGAATGACTGCCGGGTGTAAAGCCCAAAGATGGGGTGAATGATGATAAAAAATCAATTTTTAAAAAAAAGGCTTGCAATGCAGCAAAACGTGTGGTAAGCTCGCGCCGCACACAGCATCCGCCGCTGTAGCTCAGGGGTAGAGCAACGCATTCGTAATGCGTGGGTCGTCAGTTCAAATCTGACCAGCGGCTTTCCCCTCTCTCAGGGGAACTCAGGGTGCAGGGTGTTCACAGACAATGTGCCTCCGTAGCTCAGTTGGTAGAGCAGTTGACTCTTAATCAATTTGTCCGCGGTTCGAGTCCGCGCGGGGGTACTCAGATTAGAATGAGAGGTAAGGGGCGACCTGCAGAGCGGGTTGCCCTTTGTACTTTTTCCGGGGAACGATGCTCTGTTTATTGCGGAAATGTTAAATTTCTGGTGTCAAGCCATAATGAAATCTTGCCAGAGCAGCAAGAAAATAGTAGAATGGCGGGAGTTGCATGCGACAGTATATACTCAGACGCCTGATGATGATGCCTATAACCCTGATAGGTATCACATTTCTGGTGTTTTGCCTGACCCGGATGGTGCCGGGTGGCCCTGTTGACCGCATGCTGCAGGAGCAGGCAATCGGGGCGCTGGCTGGCGAAAAGACGGTGGGCATGACCGGTACAAACCTGGGAAATGATGACCTGGAGCGCCTGGAGGAGCTGTTTAACCTGCAGGAACCCATCTGGAAAGCCTATCTTCAGTGGCTGGGTGTGCTGCCACAGGCAGTGGAAATTACAAAGGCAGAATTTGCAGATAACGGGGTAGCCGTGCTGACCATTGCTTCAGCGAGTGGTAATTCAGCGGTGCTGGAGATAACCCGGGAGGGGGATACACCGCAATATCTGGCACCTGAGTGGATGACGGATGAAGGCTGGCAGGTGGTGTTGGAATCCCCGGCAGATCGCGCTGCCCGCATAGCGGAACGCCAGAAGATAACCAGTAAGAAGGAAATTGACCGTTTGCAGAAATCTCCCGCCTGCCGCCGCTGGCGCGCTGTTGCCAGCCGGAGCGCATTCCGAGGGGTGCTGCAGGGGGATCTGGGGCTTTCCTATAAGTATAATGAACCAGTCATGGGGATGATGCTGGACCGCCTTCCTGTGTCGCTCTACTTCGGGATACTGGGTGCCTTGATTACGTATGTGGTCAGTGTTCCGCTGGGGGTGTTCAAGGCGCTCTGGCACCGCAGCCTGTTTGATAGCCTGAGCAGTGTGTTGATATTCATGGGGTATGCGGTACCTGGGTTTGCGCTTGGTGCCGTTTTGCTGGTGTATCTTGGGGCGCGTCTGGAGTGGTTCCCGCTGTACGGGCTGGTGAGCCCCGGGTTTGAATGGATGCCGTTCAAGGAGCAGATACAGGACCTGGCGCTGCACACTGTTCTTCCGTTGACCTGTTATGTGGTTTCCACCTTTGCGGTGACAACCATGATGATGAAGAACAATCTCATGGAAAATCTTTCGGCAGATTATGTGCGCACGGCTGTGGCAAAGGGCGTTTCATTCCGCACAGCAGTCTGGCGGCACGCATTCCGTAATTCCGTTATCCCCATTGTATCAACGCTCGGGAGCGTGATATGCACCGTGGTGGGCGGCTCTATTCTCATAGAGCGCGTATTTGATATTCAGGGATTCGGAATGCTGAGTTTCCAGGCGTTGATAGATAAGGACTACTCACTCATCATGGGCACCCTGTTGCTCACCTCAGTGCTTATCATCATCGGTAATCTGTTGTCTGACCTGCTGGTGGCATTGGTTGACCCCCGTGTACGATTTGAATGATGTCAAAGAACCTGATAGCTTTGTTACTGATACTGGCAGCCCTCATGGGGATGCTGGGTGAGCTGCATGGCTGGTTGCTGCCCACGCTTTCCTGGCCGTTTTCCGTGAGCCGGGAAATTCCATTGTTGCGTTGCAGTGGTTCGTATGCGCCCTATCTTGAGGTAGAGGGCTCAGTGCATTGGTTCGGCTGGCTCTGCATGGTTTTGCTGGCGCTTGCGGGGCTGTATCTGCTGGTGCGGCGCAGTTCCAGCCTGCGGCTTCCCCCGAAGTACTACCAGCAGCTTATGCGCTTCCGGAAAATCAAGCGCGGTTACTGGTCCCTCATAACCCTTGGCTTCATCATGCTGCTGGCTGCCATGGACCAGTGCCTTGTGGGCAAACGCGCGCTCTTCGTCGCGTATGAGGGTGAGTGGTACAGCCCGGCGCTGACACGCGCTGTTCTGCCGGGCTCCACATTCGGTCTTACGGGTGCAGAAGCCCAGGCGGAGACGGATTACCGCATGCTGAATGAACGGGAAGGAACCCCCGGTGGTCCGGATCTGGTCATCATGCCGCTGGTGCCGTACAGCCCGACGATGGATGCAACGGATTTCCCCTCTGAGCCCTTGGTCTGGAAAGATGGGCTGCTATATGATGTGGACGGCGATACTCTGTACAACGGATTGGCCTGCCGCCTGTATGAGAATGGGCAGCTGCATTTGCGCCAGCGTTACCGCAAGGGCAGGGCAGATGGTCATATGCAAGGCTGGTTGCCCAACCGCACGGAGGTATACTCTGCATCATACACGGCTGGAACTCTTACCAAGGAACACTACCATGGCCCCGGCACGGTCAGCGATTTCCTGAAGCTTACCCCGGAAGGAAATGAACGCCTGGTGTATTACCATCCTGCTCCCCCGTTTACCGGTGGGCACCTGCTCGGCACCAACAGCCAGGGGGCTGATGTCCTGGCCTATCTGTACGGCGGTTTGCAGGTCAATATCAAAGCCTCTCTCATCTACCTGCCCGTCATTTACTTCATTGGTCTGACGCTGGGTATGCTCATGGGGTATTTCGGCGGTCATTTTGACTTGGTGACCCAGCGGGTGATTGAAATCCTGACTCAGATGCCATTCCTGTTTGTGGTCATGATTGTATCAGATTTCGTGCCATTGCAGATGCGCGGCTTGTTCCTGATACTGAGTTTGCTGGCCATGTTCGGATGGATGCACATGACCTACCTGGTGCGCACGGCAACCATGAAGGAGAAAACGCGGGATTATGTGGCAGCGGCCAAGGTGATGGGCGCCAGCACAACCCACATCCTGCTGCGCCATATCCTGCCCAACATGCGCGGAATCGTGGTGACACTTGTGCCGTTCAGCGTGGCAGGTGTTATCCTTTCCCTGGCATCGTTGGACTATCTCGGGTTCGGTTTGCCGGATACATACGCCAGCTGGGGGCGTCTGCTCAATGACGGCCTGTCAAAATTATCATCGCCGTGGATTGTTTCCTGTGCCTTCATGGCCCTGGTGGGTGCATTGTTAATTGTCACGTTCATCGGTGAATCTGTGAGAGAAGCCACAGACCCGCGGCGGCACTCATATTACGAATAAGGATGATAGCGCGGAACCATCAGATTGTACGAAAATTAAAGCGCCTGGTATGTGTACTGGGGGCGGTGCTGTTATGCTCCTGCGAGGACGATGGTAGTTCCCGCGGGCTGGAGTGGCGTTCGCCGTCAGATTTGACCCTGCCGCTCGGTTTTTCAGAGAATGACCCGGTTCCTACCTACACGAAGCGCTGGAACATGCCGCCCGGATTCGCCGGGTTCCCGGAGCGTTGGAATGCCAAGGTGAAGGATTACGTGAACCGCAATCTGGAGGAAAGCCGCCGGATTTGTTCTGAGGCTCTGGTTGACTATCTGTGTTCAGCCCCTGGTGGCGGACGTCAGGCAAAAGCTAAGCTTCGTCTGCAGAATAACTGGGTGAATCTGATGAACTTCAGCAAGCGCAAGGGCGAGGGGGATTACCTCGTCTTCCTGCGGGAAAATCAGATGCCGGATGACCTGGAGTGGCACGATGGTCTTGACCAGCCGGAATTAGGCAGCCCCAAGGCCGTGAAGGGCGGTACTCTGCGCCTGGCTTTGCAGCGTTCCTTCCCCAGCACATTCCGGGTGTTCGGCCCGAACAGCAATAACGCCATCCGCCGTTATCTGTATGATGATATAGACCTCCCGCTCATCCGCCTGCACCCCGGCACCGGCAAATTGATTCCCGGTACGGCTGATCGCTGGGCTGTTTCTAAAGATGGACGCACCGTGTATTTCCACATTGATGAAGCCGCGCGTTTTTCGGACGGTTCCCGCCTTACCAGCCGGGATTTCATTACGTCTCTTTTCATCCGCACTTCTCCGTATGGCGTAGAGCCGTTCTATAACGACTACTACATGGGCAATTTCTCCCGCGTGGCAGTTCATGGTAACCAGTACCTTGCTGTTACCCTGGCTGCGGCTCGTCCCTTTGCCCCGTTTTATGCCTCGCTTCCTGCCAGCTGCACCCGGTTTTACGGAGAATTCGGCCCGGATTACCCCACGCGTTACTTGTGGCGCGTAGCCCCGACTACCGGTGGCTATACCGTCAACCCTAACGATGTCATCATGGGGCGCCAGCTCAGCATGATTCGCGTGCCCGACTGGTGGGCTGCGAACCGCCGCTACACCCGCTATTCCTGCAATGTGGATCACATTGTGTACCAATTTGTATCAGAAAATACCAAGGTGAGGGAATTATTCCGCCTGGGTGAGCTGGATGTCTTTAATGCTCGCGAGGCTGATTTCTGGTATGAAGGTCTTGAAATGGACCCCGTACACCGTGGTCTGATTCACCGCGTGCATTTCAGTAATATATGGCCGCGCAATTGTTTCGGTTTCCATTTGAACTGCGCCCAGGCGCCGTTTAATGACAAGTCGATGCGCCGTGGTATGCATTATGCCCTGAATGTGCAGCAGGTGCTGGACACCATATTCCGCGGGGATTACACGCGCCTGGGTTCCTATTTCTCCGGTTTTGGTCCCTACACGGATGAAACCATCAAGGCTTTGCCGTTTTCTCCGGAAAAAGCCCGCGAATGCTTTGCTCGCTCGGGGTATACGGAGGAGGGCCCGGATGGCATCCTCTGCAAACCGGATGGTACCCGTCTGCAAGTGGTTCTCAGTTCGAGAATTGACCCGCTTTATACCAACTGCATGACCATTCTGCGCGAGGAGGCTGCCCGCTGCGGGGTTGATTTGAGGCTGGAGCAGCTGGATGATACCGTGCTGTACTCCAGGGTCAAATCCAAGCAGTATCAGGCCGCCATCTTCTCATGGGGCTTCTCTCCGCCCCTGCCGGATCCTGCTCCCTTCTTCAATTCCGCCAGTGCGTTCAAGGACGATGGCACCCCCATGCCCGGAACTAGCAATATCACCGCTACCAATTCCCCCTCACTTGACCGCGCTATTATGGCGTGCCGCTCCGCAGCTTCTGAAAGTGAAGCCGTTGCGGCGCATCACCACGCCCAGCAGTTGATAGCCGCCACACTGGCCTGGATTCCGGGGTGGACCACCTCCTACTGGCGTTTTGCCCAGTGGCGCTGGCTCTGCTGGCCAGATGAACCGGATTGCCGTTTCTGCCCGCCCCGTTATTACGACCCGCTTGACAGCCACCTTTACTGGATTGATGAAAAACTGAAGGAAGAAACCCTGGATGCCCGCAACTCCGGCAAGTCATTCCCCGAAGTAGATAAGGAAATACCGCTCCCCCCGGAATCTGAAACTGCGTTATGAACCCTGGAAATAATATCTTGGAAGTGAGTAATCTTTCCATCGCGTTTGAAACAGAACGTGGCTTATCCACCGCGGTGGATGATATCAGCTTCGTTATTCCACGCGGTTCCTGCGTCGGTATTGTGGGTGAGAGTGGATGTGGCAAAAGCGTGACCGCCATGAGTCTGGTGCGCTTGCTGCCCCAGCCGACCGGGCGCATTACTTCCGGCAGAATCCTTTTCGATGGTGATGACGTTGTCACTATGTCGAACCGCCGCCTCCGCGACCTGCGTGGCGGTCGTGTCGGCTTTATCTTCCAGGAGCCTATGAGTGCGCTCAATCCGGTTCTCACCATTGGTGACCAGATTGCGGAAACGCTCATGCTGCATCGTGAAATGACCGCAGAAGGCGCATGGGTGGAGGCTATCAACCTTCTGAACCGCGTGCGTATCCCCAGCGCAGCTCTGTGTGCAAACCAATATCCCGGCTCATTGTCCGGCGGTATGCTGCAACGCGTCGTCATTGCCATTGCTCTTGCCTGCCGCCCGGAGCTTATCATCGCAGATGAGCCCACCACGGCGCTTGATGTGACTGTGCAGCAGCAGATTCTGGCCTTGCTGCGCGAACTGAGGGAAGACCTGGGTGCCTCGTCTCTGCTGATTACCCATGACCTCGGCGTTATTGCCCAGAACTGTGACCGCGTCCTGGTCATGTATGCCGGGCGCATCGTGGAAAGCGCAACCGTTGAGGAACTCTTTGCCAATCCTCAGCATGCTTACACCAAAGCACTCCTGGCTGCCATGCCCCGCCGTGAGTATACCCGCAAAACCTACCTCCCATCCATCCCCGGGCATGTGGCCTCCATCCGCGATTATGTGACGGGCTGCCGCTTCTGCCAGCGTATGGGCGTGCCGGTGGAGGAACTCACCGAGCGCCCCCCCATGGTTGAAATTGCCCCGGGCCACCGCATTGAGGCCTGTCCCCGTTGCTCGCAGGCTGATTAAGCGAGGATTTTTTTTCCGCGCGTTCTCAGACTGTTTCTGCTGGTCTGTATGGACTTTGATTTTGCCGGCTTCCCGCTTGCGCCGCCCTTACGATTTCATTCCTTCGCACTTTGGTATAAGTGGCATCGAGGAAAAGATGGGCTATGGGAGGAATGGGGCGATTTCGCCATTTCTCAAATAGGGTATCAAGTTGAGCGCAGCATTGGCTTACATAAGTGGCTGAGACGCCGTTGCCCCCACAAATCTCATTCATCACCTTGGCGACTTTGCGGGTAGAAACTCCCTGCAGATACATTTCAGCTATAGCGAGATTGAGCGCCCTGTCAATTCGCGAACCTCTTTCAAATCCCGGGATGATGGGGGTAAAAGGAGTCTGCACATTCCTTACCTGCGGGACATCAAGCGTAATTTGCCCGGTGGAAGTCCGAATGGTGCGAGCTTTGAAACCATTACGCTGTCCATTTCTCGTCGACATACGTTCGTAACGCTCACATCCTAAATGTTCATCCTGTTGAGCGCGTAACGAAGAGTTAAGGAGCTGGCGAATTGCAAGCGCAAATAAATAATCTTCTTGATACTCAGATGTTTGAGAATCATCACGAAGAAAAGGTTTGATTAACGCGTCGAATATGGTAACTTTGTCTTGTTCGGTCATTGTTTTTGAGTTAGTTATGAGCAAACAAACAATGCAGCAATTGACCGAACGCTTCAAGTTTTCATCCAGACATGGCGATGTAAAGGTATCGTTCAGCCGGCGTCCCATCCTGCGCACGCCTCGCCCCCCCGGGCCCCACCCCCGCAGGGTGGGGGCCGGAGGGGGAAAAA
>JAZRJB010000105.1:0-25398 GCA_045645565.1 Akkermansia sp.
CCCTCTCCCAAGTCGTGTCTATGCATTGACCAAATTTTTGGTCAATGCCTCTCTTCAAAATCCGATTTCATAAAAATACAGGTTTTAATGAATTCATAGTTGACTATTGATATGCCGCCCTGACGGGCTCAAAAAAATCCGCGGTCGGAACGACCGCCTGTCACAACTATTCACTCTACAAATTCCAATCTATCGAGATGAGGGGGGGCTTCTTCGAAAATGTCATTGATATTTCTATTCTCTACAAAATCTTTGGGACACATGTGAGTTGAAAGATGATTACTTGCTTTAGACTTGCATGGGCATGGGGTGCAGGTGTAGAATGCGTGCATGTCCAGAATCGATGATCTTTTTGCTTTCTTGAGCATTCCGAGTGTATCTGCCCAGGCAGAGCATGCTGCGGATGTGGAGCGCTGCGCTGACTTCCTGGTTTCCAAGCTCAGCGGTATGGGTTTTTCTGCAACGAAATACCTGACTGATATTCATCCGATTGTGGTGGCGCACAGCCCGAAGGTGGAGGGTGCGCCCACGGTGCTGATTTATGGTCATTACGATGTGATGCCGGTGGACCCCATCAGCGAATGGAAGAGCGACCCCTTCAAGCCGGAGATTCGCGATGGCCGCGTGTATGCCCGCGGTGCTTCCGATGACAAGGGCGAGATTATGGCTATGATTCTGGCTGCTGAGGAGGTCATGGCTGAGGACGGAGCGCTGCCGCTGAATATCACTTACCTCTTTGAAGGTGAGGAGGAGCGCGGCTCCGCCAGCCTGTATGAGTTCATGAAGCGCCCCGATGCCTGCGAATTGCTTGCCTGTGATGTGATTGTGGTGAGCGATACGGGCATGGCTGCTGTGGATATTCCCTCGTTCTCATACGGTCTGAAGGGGCTCTGCTGCTTTGAGCTGGAGGTTTCTGCCCCGGCTATGGACCTGCACTCCGGTATTTTCGGCGGCGCTGTGGCTAACCCCATTACGACGCTTTGTGAGATGATTGCCAGCACTCATGATGCTGATAATCACGTGAGCATCGATGGTTTCTACGACGGGGTGATGGAGATTCAGGACTGGGAACGCGAAAGCTGGCGCCGCGTGCCCGGCATGAGCAATGCTGAGCTGGCTGAGCTGACCGGAGTGCCCGAACTGCGCACTGAGACTGGCTTTACCGGTGCTGAATGCGTATACGCCCGCCCCACGTTTGAGCTGAATGGTATTTCCGGTGGTTATGAGGGTGAGGGTTCCAAGACGGTGATTCCGACCCACGCCATTGCCAAGATGAGCTGCCGCCTGGTGCCTGGTCAGGTGCCTGAGGAGGTGATGAAGAAGGTGGAGGCTCACTTTGTGAAGGTGTGCCCGCCCAGTGTGCGTATGAAGTTTACCCCGCAGCATACCGGTGAGGCGTACCTGAGTGATCCGAACTCTGCTTTCGGCAAGGCTGCCCAGCAGGCGCAGGAGATGACGTTCGGCAACAAGCCTGTTCTGGTGCGAGAGGGTGGTTCCATTCCGATTATTGCTGAGGTTTCCAAGGTGCTGGGCAAGGATGCGCTGTTCCTTGGTCTTGACCTTCCGGATGCCCGCATCCACTCCCCGAATGAGAATATGCGCGTGGAAATCTTCGAGAAGGGGATTGAGATGGGCAAGAATATGATTCGCCTCATGGCAAAGGCACGCTGATGGAGGCTGTTTCTATATCCGATGTACACAAGAGCTTCCCCGGCCACTGGGGCAGGGGAGGCGTGTATGCGGTGAAGGGGGTGAGCCTGTCTATCCCTGAAGGTGGGGTTTACGGGCTTATTGGCCCCAATGGTAGCGGCAAGAGTACTGTGATGAAGCTGCTGGTGGGGCTCCTCTCCCCGGATGCTGGTGAGTGCCGCGTGTTCGGGCTGCCTGCCACGGCTTCGCCAAATCGCCGGGAGATTGGTTTCCTGCCCGAAAATCCGTATTTTTACAAGTTCCTGACGGGCGAGGAGACGGTGCGCTTTTACGGGCGGCTTTGCGGGCTGCGCGGTGAGGTGCTCCGGAAGCGAACGGATGAATTGCTTGAAATTGTAGGACTTACGGAAGCCCGGAACCGCCGCTTGCGTGGTTATTCCAAGGGGATGCTGCAGCGCATCGGGCTGGCTCAGGCGCTGGTGCAGAACCCCCGCTTGCTGGTGCTGGATGAGCCCACAGCTGGTGTGGACCCCATCGGTTCCCGTACGATTCGTGATATTATCCTGAATATCAAAAAACAGGGTGTGACGGTCTTTCTCTGTTCGCACCTTCTTGAACAGGTGCAGGAAATCTGTGACCGCGTGGGGGTGCTTTACCAGGGCTGCCTGATTGCTGAGGGGACTATGGATGAGCTGACCTGCGATGACCGCCACCGGGAAATCACTTTGCGCAACCCCAGCCCTGAGCTGCTGGATGCGATGCGCGCCCTGGCGGGTGATGCCTGGCTGGATTGCCGCCCCGCGCGCAATTCCCTGGAATCCGTGTTCCTGCGCGGTATACAGGCCCGTTTACGCGAGCAGGGGAAGAAAGGCTGATGCTTTCTTCCCCCGGCTTGTGTTGATTCTGCTTTGTTTTATTCTCACTGATTGGGGAGCGCGTTCATCAGCGGGCTGAGTGCCTGGAGGAGCGCTCCGGAGCCGTATGCGTTCGTCATTCCCAAGCGGATGATGGAATCCATGAAGGCGTTCACGGTTTCCTGCACTTCCTGTACGTTGATGTGCTGCAGCAGCTGGGCGCTGATTTCACTGCTCGGCTGGGCTGTGGCTTCTGCCTTGGCCTGCAGTTCCAGCAATTTCTGCACTTGGCTGCTCACCAGACTGGCGGCGGCATCGGCGCTGGCCTGATCTGTGATGCCTCCCAGTGTTCCTGTTAATTCCTTGAAGCTCTGAATGACGGCGTTTGCGGTGTTCAGGTAGCTTTGTACTTCTGCGCTCGGCTCGGCCGGGGTTCCGGTTGCGTTGTTGGTTCCAAGGCTGATGTCCGCCATGACGGCTGGCGCAGCGGCGGCTATAAGTGCGGTGATGATATAGGTCTTCATGCTTCTGAAGCGGCTCTTCTTGCTGCCTATGTTACCCTTTTGCCTCCTGTTTTGTCAATATCCTTCTCTGTCCATTCGCCTTTTATGCAGCCGCATCCCCTACCGCGGTGCCAAATTCCCTGAAATGAGCTGTAAAACTGAACGATTTCTGAAAAAAAGTTAGACAAAACGAACAAAAAGACTTGTAAAGAAGTAGGGATTATGCTAAAGTGGCGCCAGCGAATATTAAGAATTAGATTAAACTAACAAAAAAGAAAGAAGAGATATGAAGACGAACATAACAAGGATACAGGCACGGGAGGTATTGGATTCCCGCGGGAACCCGACGGTGGAAGCAGTGGTGACGCTGGAGGGCGGCGCCTACGGACATGCCTCTGTGCCGAGCGGGGCATCCACCGGAGAACACGAGGCATGCGAACTGCGAGATGGAGATAAGAGCCGCTACGGAGGCAAAGGGGTATTGAAGGCAGTGGAGTATGCCAATACCGAACTGGCGGCAGCGTTGACCGGCATGGACGCCACGCAGCAGATTGCGGTCGATGCGCGCATGCGGGAGGTGGACGGCACGCAGAACAAGAGCCGCGTGGGTGCCAATGCCGTGTTGGCCATTTCACTGGCAACAGCCCGAGCTGCGGCCTGGGCCACCGGGCAGCCGCTGTACCGCTACCTTGGCGGACCGAATGCGCACATTCTGCCGGTGCCGATGATGAATGTACTGAATGCCGGTGCGCATTCAGATGCCCCCATCGATTTTCAGGAGTTCATGATAGTACCGCGTGGGCTGCCCACGTTCCGGGAGGCGCTGCGCTGCGGTGCAGAGGTGTTCCACGCGCTGGCTGCAGTGCTGCGGAAAAAGGGCTTGAGTACTGCCGTGGGCGATGAAGGCGGCTATGCTCCGAATCTGCACAGCGCAGATGAAGCGCTGGATACCATAGTGCAGGCTATCACAGATGCCGGCTACGAGCCGGGCAGGGAAGTGGCACTGGCGCTGGATGTGGCCAGCTCTGAGTTCTATGATGCAGAAAGCGGGCTCTACGTGTTTAAGAAGAGTACGGGAGATAAGCTTACTGCAAGCCAGCTTACCTCATATTATGAAGACCTCATCAAGCGTTATCCCATTGTCTCCATTGAAGATGGCTGCGCGGAGAACGACTGGGATGGCTGGAAGCACCTGACGGACAGTCTCGGCAAGCGCTGCCAGCTGGTGGGTGATGACCTCTTTGTGACCAACGTGGATTTCCTCCGCCGCGGGATTGAACGGGGCGTGGCCAACTCTATCCTGGTCAAGCTGAACCAGATAGGCTCGCTGAGTGAGACCTTTGAAGCCGTACGCCTGGCAACAACGCACTGCTACACGGCAGTCATCTCTCACCGCAGCGGTGAGACGGAGGATTCCTTCATTGGCGACCTGGCCGTTGCGACCAATGCCGGACAAATCAAGACAGGGTCGCTTTCCCGCGCGGATCGTCTGGCCAAGTACAACCAGCTGTTGCGCATAGAAGAACAGCTCGGGGCGGCAGCCCGATACGGTTGCTGAAATCCAGCTGGATTCATGCCACAGCCCCCGCTGCTGCTGCCCAGTAGCTGGGGCTTTGCCATTTCTGCCGTGCGGAAAAACGCAGCAAGGGCTCTGCGCGTTGCAGAAAATGCTTGCTTTTTAGAGGTGAGGGAATAAAATGACACCATCTGCTGGTATGACCGCCTGCAGAAAATGCCATTCGAACATCCCTTTCAGCATGTCGCAGGACCCTACAAGCAGCCATCAGGCTCCGGAAAGAAAAAAATCCAGGAGATTCCGTAAGTTTCTCACTCTGTTAGTGCTTGTGGCACTGGCTGCTGGTTCTTTGTTTGTTTATCTCTTTTATGATGGCACCGTGAGATCGCCGAAAGAGGCCTTGCAGAAAGCAGAGGCTTCCTTGCTCACCATGGTGGAAGACCTGGTTTCCGGTAGCACGGACCGCGTACATGCCAAGGGGGTGGATGGTCGCTCGGTTGAAATGTATTCCCTTTATGAAAAAGAGTTTGTTGTTGATTATGAGTACACGACAAACTGGATGTTCTCCACGAAGCGCATTCGCATTATCCAGCCGTACCGCGTGCGGTATGGTATCTCCACGACCCTGGGGGATTTGCAGTGTGAGTGGAAATCATATAACGAGATTATTCAGGTGGGGAATCTGAAGCCCATGGTGATTTCCTGTGAGCGTTTTGGTCCCCAGTCATACGAGGAGGAGGAAGGATTCTGGAATAAGATACACCCGGATGAACGCGCCTTGGTGCAGAATGTAATCGAGGAGAAAGCCCGTGAAGAAGCAGCAGCGGACCCCGCAGCCTTGTATCTGACGGAAATGCGCTTTGTGGAAATCCTGAATCGCGAGGCCAGCCGGCAGAATTCCACTGTGCGGTATAAACTGGCACCTCGTGGCTGAATTTAACGATACAGTTGGCTGAGTATGAAAGCATTTTATTCATATCTTCCGGGGCTGCTGGTGGCGCTTCCGCTGCTGGCGGCAGAGGCTGAGCCGGCACTAGCTCCAGTATCCCTGCAGGTGGGGCAGCAGTTTACGGTGATGCTGGAAAGCAACGCCGGTACCGGCTATATCTGGCAGGTGGCTGAACCCGCGGCCGGTAGCAAGGTAATCAACGTGGAGCTTTTTGGCACAGCCCCGCAGGATTCATTCTGCTGCGGTTTCCCGGTTCCGGTTACCCTCACCATTACTGGTGAGAAGCCCGGCACCGAGATAGTCCGGGTCATTTACGCCCGCCCATGGGAGAAAGGCAAAGCCCCGGCCCGGGAAATGCGTTTCCAGGTAAAGGTGAGTGCTGCTGCCAGATAAGGGACGTTCCGGAACCACACAGGCGGGTGGAAACCTTTGCGCTGTCATTTCCCTGCATTGACAGTTGCCCGGGCGCGTGGTATGATTCGCTCTCGCAACGCATACAATATTCTGCTTATATGACCTTTTACGAAGAATTGGAATGGCGCGGGCTGGTGAATCAGATTTCCAGCCCGGATCTCATCGAGAAGCTCAACAAGGGCGGGCTCACGTTCTATATCGGCACTGACCCGACGGCTGATAGTCTGCACCTGGGGCACTATTCCAGTTTCCTTATTACGCGCCGTATGAAAGAGCATGGGCACCACCCGATTCTGCTCGTCGGGCTGGCCACGGGGCTGATTGGTGACCCCCGCGGCACGGTGGAGCGCGAGTTGCAGCAGAAAGAGGAAGTGTTCCGCAATTATGAAGCACTCCGCGCCCAGGTTGAGAAGGTGTTCGGCTTTGAGGTCGTGAATAATTACGACTGGATTAACGGAATGAATGTCATTGATTTCTTCCGTGATTACGGTAAGTATATCAACGTTGGTTACATGCTGACCAAGGACCATGTGCGCCGCCAGATGGAAAGCGGTATCTCCTACGCCGAGTTTTCCTACATGCTTATCCAGGCTATCGACTTCAAGCACTTGCATGAAACCCGCGGGGTGGATCTCCAGGTGGCCGGTAGCGACCAGTGGGGTAATATCACCACCGGTATTGAGCTTATCCGCAAGACTACGGGTGATGAGGTTTATGCCCTTACGATGCCGCTTGTGACCGATGCTCAGGGGAATAAGTTCGGTAAGAGTGAGGGTAATGCCCTGTGGCTGGATAAGGAAAAGACTTCTTCTTATGAGCTTTACCAGTTCCTGCTTAACAGCGATGATGCCTGTGTCATCACTTACCTCAAGCGCCTGACGTTCCTTACCCCGGAACAGATTATGGAGATTGAGGCCCGCCACAATGAACACCCGGAGCAGCGCATTGCCCAGAAGGCACTTGCCCGCGAAATCATCACTGACCTGCACGGTGAGGCGGAGTTCAACCACGCTGTTGAGGTGAGTGAAAAACTCTTTGCCGGCGATTTCAAGAGCCTTTCTGCCCGGGATATCAAGAGCGGTATGAAGAATGTGCCCCAGGTGAAGCTTGAGGCTGGTCCGCTGGCGGATGCCCTGGTGGGCGCCAAGGTTTGCTCCTCCAAGCGCGAGGCTCGCGAATTCATCGGCAACGGCGCTATTTCCATCAACGGTGAAATTGTCAGGGACCCCGCCTGGGAGCTTACCCCTGCCGCTGCGCTGGAAGGTGGTATCGTCATCATCCGCCGCGGTAAGAAGAAATTCTACATGGGCGAATTCGCCTGATGCGTATGCGTGGCCTGGCTTCAGCTCTGGTTCTGCTGGCTTCCCTGCCACTGGCGGCATGGGAAGCCCCCACGCAGAACGAGTTGCAGGCTCTCTGCGGTGAGGAACCCCAGCTCACTATCCTGCAGTGCGGGCAGCCGCTGCCGCCAACACGGGAAGAGGCCCAGGCCACCGGATTACGCTTTTTCCTGGAACGCGCCGCGTTGAAACGAGCCCTTGTTTACCGCACCAGCTGCGCCAAGGCTGACCGGGGGCGCATTACGGCGGAAAATAACAGAACAACGGCAACGCTGGCGCGGTATCTGGGGGCGCCGCGACTGTTTGTGGAATACCTGGAGCTGCTGGCCAGTGGTGAGTTGAGCCGCAGGCAGGAATATGCCGTGGAACAGGCCATGCGCCTGTTGCTGCAGGAGTCATATATGATTGATACGCTGCAGATTCGTCTCCTTTCGGAGTCCGTGAATATGCCTCCGCGTGAGCATACCCTCTGTCTGCTGCAGCTTCCTATTGGCTTTTTGTTTGACCTGGTGCCCAATACGCCGCCGGAGCGACGCCAGTTGTTCCCGGATGTGATGACCATGGCGGGGGTTTTCCGGGAGCAGGCCCAGGTGCTGGCTGAAGTGCAATCCCCTGAATCGGCGGAAGCAGCCGTTGCCAAGCTGCAGAATCTGCTCCCGCTCTGGTACACGACCCAGCAGATCCGCTACCATGCCGCTTCGCTGGGCGGTAAGTTCCAGACGCATGAGCAATGGGCGATTGATACATTGCTCAATCCTGCTTCCCAGCGCGTTACTGAACAGCGCCGCCGCTTGCAGCAGCATAACTGGTTCGGTTCCACACGCTTGCGCATGATGAATGAATTGCTGCGCTGATAACACCCGATTTGTGCAAGAACGGGGCAGGAGCCGCCGGAGTAAGAAATAACCGCAGAACGGAGGGCGGAGATGGAGCCGCACGGAACCCGGTTCCGGGGGTGAGAAATGAGCGGAGATTATGGCGTGATAGCGTGTGGATTAAGTTTCATGAGAATATGTCTGTTTCTGCGCTTGCCTTTTGTTGTTCTTTGTAGTAGAATCTGCCCGCGTTTTATCCCATTTTTCTAAATCCGCATAATTATGGACATTACAATCGATAAGACAAGTGATTGCCAGGCAACACTTACCGCCATCGCCACCCCTGCTGAGGTGACCGCCATTAAGGATGCTGCCATTGCTGCATTTTCCAAGAACGCCCGCATTCCGGGTTTCCGCCCCGGTAAGGCTCCGAAGAGCGTTATCGCCAAGCGTTTTGCTGAAGGCATTGCAGATGAGCTGGACGCCCGCATCAAGGCTGATGTGCAGGAGCAGGCTCTTGAGCAGAACCCTGATCTGAAGGTTCTCGATTTCGGCAACCCCGCTACGACGGAGGAGGCTGATGGCTCTTACAAGCTTGTGACCACCCTTACCATTGTGCCCGAGTTCGAACTGCCGGAATACATGGGCATTGAGGTGACCGTACCCTCCAATGAAGTGAGCGATGAGGAAGTGCAGGATACCCTGCAGAAGTATGCTGAGTCCTCTGCTGAGCATGTGGTGGTGGAGCGCGCTTCCGCCAAGGGGGACATTGTTGTCATCGATTTCAAGACCAGCGTTGAAGGTAAGCCCACGGCTGAGTACTGCGGCAAGCCCGTTGGTTTCATGGAAGGCCGCGAAGGTCACTGGGTGGCTATTGAAGAGGATTCCTTCATGCCTGGTCTGCCCCAGGGGCTTGAGGGTGTTTCCGCTGGTGAGGAGAAGGAGCTTGTGCTCACCATGAAGGAAGATTTCCCCATTTCTGACCTTGCTGGTAAGGACGTGACCTTCAACTGCACGGTGAAGGAAGTGCGCGAGAAGCGCGTGCCTGAGATTACTCCTGAGCTGTTTGCCGGTGCCCTGCCTGAAAAGAGCATGGACGAAATCAAGGAGATTGTCCGCGAGAACATGAAGGCTTCCAAGGTCCGCGCCAATGATGAGGCTAAGGCTGATCAGATTTCCGAGAAGCTGGCTGACCAGCTTTCCTTCGCTCTGCCGCAGGACCTCGTTGAGCGCGAGAATGAAAATACCGTGCAGCGCAAGCTTTATGCCGCTATCCAGGCTGGTAACTATGATGCCGCCAAGGATATGGACGCTTTCCGCGCCGAGGCTATGAAGGAGACGGAGCGCAACCTGCGCGTCTACTTTGCTCTGCAGGAGATTGCCCGTAAGGAAAACATTATTGCTACTGAGCAGGAGATGGTCGAGGCTATGGCCAGTATGGCTCAGCAGCCTAAGGAGAGGCACCTCAAGACCTTCATCCGCAAGATGTACGCCGCTATCCAGGCCGGTAACTATGATGTGGCCAAGGATATGGACGCCTTCCGCGCTGAGGCCATGAAGGAGACCGAGCGCAACCTGCGCGTGTACTTTGCCCTGCAGGAGATTGCCCGCAAGGAGAACATCATCGCCACCGAGCAGGAGATGCTCGAGGCTATGGCCAGCATGGCTCAGCAGGCTAAGGAGAAGAACCTCAAGAACTTCATCCGCAAGATGTACCGCGAGAACCGCGTGCAGGGCATCCGCCTGAGCGTGATTACCTCCAAGGTTATCGACCTTCTGGCTCGCAACGCCAAGGTGACTGTGGCTGAGTAAAGCGCCACAGGGGAATAGATAAACTCCATTTAATCACCCGGGTTCCTGATAATGGGAACCCGGGTGTTTTGTCAGGGGAGGGGCAGGGGCGCTGAGCATTTTCTCGGTGGGGAGTCCTGGTTACCGTTTGACATGAGGCAGATGCTGTGATATGATTCCGTGCGAACAGCAGCTTATCTGATATGAGAAAATTGCTTATACTGTGTTCCGCCATAGGGCTTGCGGTGCTGGCTCCGGCTCCGCTGTGTGCCAAGAATGACAATGCGCCCACTGCTAACCTGGATCGCGCCTTCAAGGCTGAGATTACTGCGCTGACTGAGGCGGAGACGATGCTCAAGACAATATCAGATGAGAAGAGTGCCAAGATGGTGAAGGCTAAGCTGATGCATAAATTCTCACTGCTGCGTCCAATTCTGCATGGTACGGTTGCTCAGCTGGAGGAACTGGCCCGGGCTCAGAACCGCGTGAGTGCAATCATGTGGGAGATGACCAAACAGCCATATTTTGAAACGCAGAACATGCAGGAACTCTGGACAGTGATGACGCACCACTTTTCTCGCAGGTCTGCCAATCGCAAGTAAATGAAGCGCGTTATACTGCCTTTGTTGCTGGGCGCACCGCTGGCTGCGGCATCGCTGCTGGACGGTACGGAACCGATAACTTTGGATCAGGGGGCATTCACCCGCATTCTGAATGAGGTGCGGGGCGGTAATGGTGCGGCACCTGGCAGCGGGTGGAAGGCTGCTATGCTTGCGGAGGATGCTGAGCTGATGCGGGTGCTGCTGTTGGTCTGGCTGCAGGAGTTGAACCCGCAGGCTCCTATGGGGGCGCATGCGCAGGCGTATGCGGCAGCCGTGCGCTTGCACCTTGATGCAAGAGCCGGGCGGGCTGCGGCTTGTGCAAGCCTGGCGCAGGCGTACCGCACGGGGGGGGCTGGGTGACTTGAAGCTGCCCGCCTGTGAAGAAAAGGCCCGCTGGTTTGAACAGCGAGCGCTTGTATCAGATTGTCTGCCGGAGTAAAAATCAGAATCGGGGTGGTTGCAATTCGTCCCTCCATTCTGAAACCCCGCGGATAATATCGGCCGCGATATTGGCCTTAGGGGTTACAAATCCCGGTATGAACCAGGGGAACCCACCCACCAGATCGTGGAAAACGCACACTTCGCCATGGCAGGTGCCGTGTCCGCTGCCAATGCCGATGGTCGGGATGGGGCTGGCTTTGGTGAGTTCTGCTGCAACGCTGTGACGCGTGCATTCGATGACCACTGAAAAGGCTCCGGCGCGCACAACGGCTTGCAAATCTGCCATGAGCGCTTCTGCCTCAGCGTCTGTTTTGCCTTTCATGTGGTAGCCTCCTTCTTCCTTCACTTTCTGCGGCAGGAGCCCGATATGCGCCTGAACGGGGATACCGGCCTGCACAATGGCGCGGATTTCTGCTTCCTTGGAGCAGCCCCCCTCCAGTTTTACCGCGTCTACACCCGTGCTCATGAGTTTGCGGGCATTTGCCACTGCTTCTTCCGGGGTGTCGAAGGTGTGGATGGGCATATCCAGAATGACCAGCGCGTTTCTGGTGGCGCGGGCCACGCATTCCCCATGGTGCAGCATGTGTTCCAGGGTCACTTGCGTGGTATCCGGGAATCCCAGCACCATCATGCCCAGGGAATCACCCACCAGGAGCATGTCGATGCCGGCTTCATCCAGCATGCGGGCGGTGGGGTAATCATAAGCCGTGAGCTGGGAAATAGCTGTTTTCCCCATTTTTGCCGTAATAGCAGCAATCTTTTCAGATGTTGTCATGGCAGGTCTTTCAAAGTGGGTATGCGGTGACGGCTGGTTTATCCGGCGGAAGCTGGGCCAGGAGCTGTGCCGCTGTCTGAGATTGACCAGGAAGCACGAGCTGTGGGTCCAGATCGCAGAGCGGGCGCAGCACAAATTCCCGCAAGTGGGCGCGCGGGTGGGGCAGGGTGAGGACCGGGGTGGCGGCGGTTTCGGCGCCGCAGCATATCAAATCAATATCGCAGGGGCGGGGTTCGCCGTAAGTGCCGCTGCGTTTGCGCCCCAGTTCCTGTTCGATGCGCAGGCAAAGCTCCAGGATTTCCTCTGCCGGCATATCTGTTTCAACCTCAACGCAGGCATTGAGGTAACAGGGGGAAGCGGCGGGGCAACCCACCGGTTCTGTTTCATAAACCTGCGAAAGCCGCAGCCCGCCAAAGACGTCTGCCAGGTAATCGCACGCCGATTCAAGCGACGCCAGCCTGTCCCCCAGGTTAGAGCCGAGGGAAAAGATGCAGCGGCGCATGGTTGCAGGAGCCGCCATGGGAAGGTTAATCAGTGAATCCGAGAACGTCCTGCATGTTGTACAAGCCGGCAGGTTTGTCTGCCAGCCACAGAGCTGCTCGCACAGCGCCGCTGGCAAAGGTCATGCGGCTGGAGGCCTTGTGCGTGAGTTCCACGCGCTCTCCGTCCGTTGCGTACATGACTGTGTGGTCGCCCACAACATCTCCCCCGCGCATGGAGTGCATGCCAATCTGACGCTGGGGGCGCGCCCCTACCAGCCCCTCGCGACCGTGCATGACGTCATCATCATAGCTCATGCCGGTTTCCTCACAAACGACTTCTGCCAGGGAACGGGCCGTGCCGCTGGGGGCATCAAGCTTGTGGTGGTGGTGCATTTCGATGATTTCGATATCGTAATCCTTCAGAATGCGGGTGGCTTTGCGGGTGAGCCAGAAAAGGGTGTTGACGCCTACGGAATAATTGGAAGCGAATACAATCGGAATCTGCTTGGCGGCGTCAGAAATGGCAGCACGCTCCTCATTGGAGTGACCGGTTGTACCGATGACGAGCGGTTTGCCCTGATTGACAGCCGTGGCGAGCAGTTCCGGCGTGAATCCGTGGAAGGAGAAATCAATCGCGCAATCGGCTTCGCTCATGGCGGCTGCAATATCCTGCCCGACATCGTGGGTGGAACCCAGTGCTGTGGCTTCATTCATTTCCACAGCCTGCTTGACAGCCTGCCCCATACGCCCGGAAATACCGGTAACCAGAATCTTCATCATGGTCATGTTACATTAAGTTGAAAGCCTTGAGGATATCTGCCAGCTTGCCGTGTTTCTCTTCTGCCAGCGGAACCAGGGGCAGACGAACCTCCCAGCCGATATTGCCACGCAATGCAAGTGCTGCCTTTACCGGAACCGGGTTCACGTCTAGTGACATAAGGCCCTTCATCAGCGGGTAATACTTCTTCTGCAGCTCCAGAGCCTTTTTGCCATCCCCGCAAAGGGCGGCATCCACCAGCGCTTTCATTTCCACCGGGGCAACATTGGACGTCACGGATACCAGACCCACTGCACCACAGGAAATGAAAGGTACAGTCAGACCGTCATCGCCGCTCAGCACGGCAAAATCAGCGGGCAGAGCCTGCACGAGCTGGTTGACGCGTTCTACGCTTCCACCTGCCTCCTTGATGGCAACAATGGTGGGGCAGTCCGCTGCCAGCCGGGCTACGGTATCCACCGCAATTTCAATGCCGCTGCGACCCGGGATGCTGTAAAGCATGATGGGCAGGTCAGTGGCTTCGGCGATGGTCTTGAAATGCTGGTATACGCCTTCCTGGTTGGGCTTGTTGTAGTACGGGCAGACCTGCAGAGTGCCGTCTGCGCCCATGGCGGCGGCGGCTTTCGTCATCTCAATTGCCTCTGCGGTGCAGTTAGCGCCAGTGCCGGCGATGACCTGGCAGCGCCCGGCGACTGTCTCGATGCAGACGCGGATGACCTCCAGATGTTCCTCGGTGCTGACCGTGGGGGATTCACCGGTAGTGCCCATAGGCACAATGCCATCCACTCCTCCGGCAATCTGGGCTTCAATCAATGCCTTGAAGGCATCGTAATCAACCTGGCCATTTTTGAAAGGGGTAACAATTGCAGTATAAAGTCCCTGGTATTTCATAATTCAGGAGATATTTATTCGCGGATATTGTAGCAGTAAATGCTTAAAAGTCACGCTTTTTTTATTCGGCGTTCCGCTATTTCCTCTGCGCCGGGCAAGGAGTCGCGTCTTGTTCATGATGATGGTGAGACAGCCAGCGGTGATACTGGTGTTGAGAATTATTTGGAGAGCAGGGGGGAGCAGAATCAAAAGCCCCTCCGCAGAAGAAGCTGCGGAGGGGAGAATCGGGAATGGGGATTTTGCCGGAATCAGGCCATGCGGGCGTAAGCATCGGCCTCAACGGCAGCCCAGAGCTTGTTGATGCTGCTTTCTACCTCAGCCTTGGCGGCGATAAGCTCGGTGCCGGCGGCGCTGTGGGCAAAGAGGTAGTACTTGATCTTGGGCTCCGTGCCGCTGGGGCGCACGGCAAAGCTGCGGCCGTCCACCAGGTCGATGAAGAGCATCTTTTCAGCCGGGATGGGGTCACCCTCGGCATCAATCATGGTGCCGGCGGAGAAATCGCGCAGACCAGCCACTGCTGTGCCGTCCATCACTGCGGGCGGGTTTTCGATGTAGCTCTTGGTGAGGGCTGCAATCTTGGCGGCACCATCGGCACGTTCCATCACAATGCTCTTGCCCAGTTCCTTGTAGAAACCGAGTTCGGAGTAAATGTTGTTCAGGCACTCCAGCAGACCGATACCCTTGGACGCCAGATAGGCGTTCATTTCCGCCAGGCAGAGGGCGGCAGCGTTGGCATCCTTGTCGCGCACGAAGTCCTGGGCCAGGTAGCCGTAGCTCTCCTCGCCACCGAAGATGAAGTACTTGCTGTGTTCCAGGCGCAGAGCGCGGGTTTCAGCCTCGGTCATGGAGCGGTAATTCTGGCGCAGTTCGGCGGGGATGGCCTGCTCATACTTGCCCAGCTTGGCGGCAATGTACTTGAAGCCGGTGAGTACGTTCACTGTGGCAATGCCGAAGGAGGTGGCGATGGCATCCTGCAGCGGGCTGGTCACGAAAGTCTTCACCATGACTGCGTGGTCAATGTTCTCCGGGGTGATGATGCCCAGCTCGATGGCGCTCATGCAGCGGTACCATGCCAGTAGGGAGCCAATCTGGTTGCCGGTGAGCAGCTGCATTTTGCCAGTGGCGGTGTCGCGCACGGCAATGCCCATGCGGTCGCTATCCGGGTCGGTGGCAATGACCAGGTCGGCCTGCTCGGCATCGGCCTGGGCGATGGCCATATCCAGAGCCGGTGCATTTTCCGGGTTCGGACTGGCTACGGTGGGGAAGCGGCCATCCAGTGTATCCTGCTCTGCCACGGTGCTTACATTGCAGCCTACTTGCTTGAGGATGGGCACGATGCAGCGGCCGCCGGTGCCGTGCAGGTTGGTGTACACGACCTTGGCGGAAGCCTTGGCAAAAACATCCGGACGCAGCACGATGCCCTTGAGCTTTTCAATGTAGATGGCATCGAACTCCGCCCCCAGGATGCGCAGGGTGCCCTGCTGGTCAGCGGGCAGCGGTTCGTAGGTGTCGCTGTTCAGGGCGTTCACTTCGGCGATTACGGCCTTGTCATGCGGGGCGATAAGCTGGGCGCCATCGTTGAAATAGGCCTTGAAGCCGTTATCGTGAGCAGGGTTGTGAGAGGCGGTGAGAACCACGCCAGTATCGGCATTCAGCTCGCGGATGGCAAAGGAAACCTCCGGGGTGGAGCAGGGGCCGTCAAACAGGGCGCAGTCGCAGCCCAGGTCGGTGGCAATCTTTGCACAGTACTCGGCAAAATCGCGGGAGAAGTGGCGCGTGTCGTGCCCCACTACAATCACGGGCTTGCGGCCTGTGCCTTCAGCTTCCACAAAGCGGCGTACATAGGTGATGAGGCCACGCATCGCGCGACCCACATTGAAGTAATTCATGCTGGCGGTGCCCACGCAGGGGAACTCCGGGCGCCCGTTCACGCCGCCTTGTCCCTGCTCAGCGATGGTCACCACTGTGCCGATGGTGCGACCGCGCAGACCACCAGTGCCAAAGGCCAATGTCTTATAGAATCGGTTGTTAAGCTCGGCCCATTCACCGGCTTCCACCAGCTGCTCAATGGCGGCCGGAACCACCGGATCCTGCGTACCGCCGGTCAGTAGATTGATATTCTCCAGAGAAGACTCCAGCAGCTTGCCTTCAGCCACGGCCTGCTTCAGTGCATCAGTAATTGTTGCATTCATACTCGCCGCGCATTATAGCGTGCAAGCTGTAATTTGGCAAGTCTCTGTTGCGGCAGCGGGAGTTTAATCTCCGAACAGTCCCTTGCGCATGGCGGGGAGGTCGGGTGAGGTGCCGAACCAGTGTTCGAATGCAATGGCTCCTTGCCAGAGGAGCATACCCTGACCGGTGGATGCGGTGCAGCCTCGGGCTGTGGCGGCACGGTGCAGGGCGGTTTCGTGGGTGACGATATCGTACACCAGCTGGCCAGGGCGCAGCAAATCCGGTGAAAGTGGCATGGGGTCGCCCTCGTGCAGCCCCAGACTGGTCGCGTTGACAATGAGATCTGCTGCGGCTACGGCAGCAGGAAGCTCAGGAGAATCGAAATGCATCACTTCGATGGGGGCAGTGCTGTGTTTTGAGAGTTTTGCCGCCAGTTCTGCCAGTTCCGGGCGCGGTCGGTTCACTAAGGTGATACCGGGGCAGCCTTCAAGGGCACACTGGCATGCCAGGGCACTGCCTGCGCCACCACAGGCGCCCATGATGAGGACTCTGAGTTCCCGGAGCGGGCGTCCGCAGCATTCGTTGATGGCACGGGAGAATCCGGGACCATCTGTGTTGTAGCCGTGCCAGCCATCTTGCTGAAGAACAAGGGTGTTCACGGCACCGCTGAGCTGCGCTAGCGCATCCAGCTGCGCGGCGGCATCATGCGCTTTCTTCTTGAAGGGAACCGTTACATTCACCCCGATAAAGGCACGCTCCGCCAAGGCGTTGAGCAAGGTTTCAAATGCGCCGTCCTCTGTTCCAGCCATCAGGCGCACATAGCGCGCGCGAATGCCGGCGGCATCCAATGCCGGCTGTTGCATCTGCGGGGATTTGGAGTGGGCAATCGGGTTGCCGATAACCCCGAGCCGGGCATCTGCCGGCAGCAAATCAAGCTGGTCTGGTGTGTAGAACGGCTGCATGCTCAAAAAAGATTAACGCAAAATGGCAGGTCACACATTTTGCGTTAATCGGAATGATGGGAGATTTACTTCTTGTCAGCCTCAGCAGGGGCTTCCTTGGGAGTGGACGAAACGATGCTGGTCTTGGCAATCTTGATGGTGACGCTCGGGGCAATCTCCATGCGGACGGCGTCCTGCTCCACCTTGGTGATGACACCGTAGATGCCGCCGGCAGAAACCACCTTGTCACCGGGCTTCAGCGCATCCTGGCGATCCTTGAGTTCCTTCTGCTGCTTGCGCTGGGGGCGAATGAGCAGGAAGTAGAAGATAACACCGATAAGACCGAAGGTGATGAGCATGCTCATGGGGTCACCTTGCTGATTGGCGGCGGCTTGGGCAATGTAAATGGCGTTCATTGTATGTCGTTTGCTTGGTAACGCGAGATAAAGCTGCGCTTGAACGCAGCGAATTCACCGGCTGCAATGGCGCTTCTCGCTTGCGCCATGAGCCGCAGGTAAAAGTGGAGGTTCTGGAAGGAAAGCACGCGCAGCGCCAGCATTTCGCCCGCGCGGAAGAAGTGGCGGAGCGCAGCCCGTGAGAAACGGGTGACGTGCGGATGCCCCTCCGGATCCAGCGGTTTGGGGTCATCTTTCCAACGCTGGTTTTTGATGTGGATGGGGCCATCCGGGGTCATGGCAATGCCGTGGCGTGCCAGGCGGGTGGGCATGACGCAGTCGAACATATCCACACCGCGCTCAATCATTTCCAGAATCTGAGTGGGAGTACCCAGTCCCATGGCATAGCGAGCCTTGTTCTGGGGGAGGTACGGTGTGCTGTTTTCAATGGCGCGGAGCATTTCCTCCTCCGGTTCACCCACTGAAACACCACCGATAGCGTAGCCGTCGAAATCCATTGCGGCCAGTTCCTCGGCGCAGGCGCGGCGCAAATCAGCATATACGGAGCCCTGCACAATGCCGAAATGATTCTGCAGACCGGGGCCGCTCATGGGCTGATGCTCATCCACCCATGCCTTGCAGCGCTTTGCCCAGCGCAGGGTAAGCCCCAGGGATTTTTCTGCATACTTGCGGTCGCAGGGGTAGGGCGGGCATTCATCGAAAAGCATGGCGATATCACTGCCCAGATTGGCCTGGATTTCCATGCTGCGCTCCGGGGTCAGCATCATGTAGGAACCATCGATGTGGTTACAGAACCGCACGCCTTCCTCTGTAATCTTACGCAGACGTGCCAGACTCCAGACCTGGAACCCGCCGGAATCCGTAAGCATGGGCTTGTTCCACCCGGTGAAGGAATGCAGACCGCCCAGGTTGCGGATGGCTTCATCGCCCGGACGGAGGCAGAGGTGGTAGGTGTTGCCCAGGATAATCTGGGCGCCGAGCGCCTCCAGGTCTTCCGGGTGCAGGGTCTTTACGGTTCCCTGCGTGCCCACCGGCATGAAGATAGGGGTGGGTACATCGCCGTGGGGCAGGTGCAGGGTGCCCAGTCGGGCGCCGCTGGGGTCTACTTTGTGTAAATCAAAGGACATCGTTTTTCACGTATCGGGCAGAGAAGATGGGCTTACCCATGGCTTCCCATTGTTTCTGGAAATCGGTTTTCGGGTAGAAGGGGGCATTCCACTCCTCTCTGCGGAATAAGGGACTGGCATCCATGCGTTCGCATACCCACTGGAAGTATTCCTCATGGTCGGTCTTGAAAAGAACCTCACCACCCGGCGCAAGCGCCTTGTGCAGAACGGGGATGAATGAGTCTTGCACAAGCCTGTTCTTGTGGTGCTTTTCCTTGGGCCACGGGTCCGGGAAAAGATAGTGAAGGCGGCTGATGCTGCCCGGGGCTACCATCCACTCCAGGAAATAACGGCTTTCGACTCGCAGACCACGCACGTTGTTCAGCCCGCGGCGGGCACTCTCGCTGCATACTTTGCGGATGCGCCCCAGCAGACGCTCCACCCCCAGGAATCGCGTCTGCGGGTAGTGTTCTGCCATGGCCAGCAGGAATCCTCCATCCCCGCAACCCAGGTCGACTTCGCAGGTTTCGCCTGCGCCGAAAATCTGCGCAACGTTATACTGGGCAAAGTAATCGTCTGGAACAAATGCTGTGTTCATCTGGGCTGCATTTTACCCAAGGGGGAAGGAAAAGTCAAAGGCTAATTATGCGTAGGACACGGTTGGCGCTGCCAGTCTTTATTCGCCACCCTTCAGAACGGTGCGGATGGGGAAGGGGATGTTGATGTTTTCCTTGGCGAAGGCTGCCAGTATGGCTTTGCCGAAATCAAAGCGGGCTTTGTGGTAATTCTCCGTTTTGCACCATGCCCCGATGTGGAGATTAAGTGAGGAGTCCCCGAACCCGAGGAATTGTACAACCGGCTCCGGATCTGAGGAGAGGAGTGGTTGCTCCTGAATGACGTCAAGGATGACTTGCCGCACATGTTCTAGGTCGCTGCTGTAATCGACCCCAAGGTCAAAATCGCAGCGGCGCAGGGTGTCGCCCGTTATGTTGATAACGGGATTTTTTACCAGAGATTCACAGGGTATCCTTACTGTGGAGTTATCCGGTTGCCGCAGCGTGACCGAGAGAAGATTGATGCTTTCAACAGTACCGCTCAGCCCCCCGGCAGAAATGTAATCCCCCAGGCGGATGCTGCGCTCGCTCATGATGAAGATACCGCTGATGAAATTGCTCAGCACGGTCTGGGCAGCAAAGCCGATGGCGATACCCGCCACACCGGCAGCGCCCAGTACGCTGATGAGATCAATCCCCACGGCGCGTAGCGCATGCACGGTGACAAATATCCACAACAACGTGAGAATGGCCTTTTCCAGCAGAACCCCGACTTGCCTGGGCAGGCGCCTGTTTACCGGCGTAAACAGAAACTTGAGCATGATGCTCAGCATGATACCCACTGCCAGGGTTACACCGCAACGGAACCAACCGTACGACCACAGTTCTGTCAGTGTGGGAATATCCACTCCTGTATTGTATTCCATGTCGTCAGTCTAGCATATTCATCAGAGCCCAGGCGAGCAGAAAATATAACCATTAAGCCAGGATTGCGGTTTGCTCTGTCATCTGCATCGTTATTATGAATCGCGGACGGAGTTTTTTAAGCAATCTTGTAAGCAGCGGCAGCAGGTGGAATGGTGAGGAAACCATGCACCCGACAATATGGCTCAGCCCGGGAAATATGTGCTGGTTAAGTTTGCATTGAGAGGGGGAGGGCTCAGGTAAGGCTGAGGTGCTTTTTAGAATTGATTCCATACTATCCTTTAACTCTATGATGAAAACTGAAATGAACCGCGATGGTGGCGGGGCACTTCTGCCGGAATTTATTGATGCAACAAGACTGTGGTTGAATGTTATTGAGATAATGCGGGAAAACTTGCCGGAACTACCCGTGCAACGGAGTGTTATGATTCATATATTCATTCTGGGCGTGTCTGAATATGCAGAAGAGATACGCACGGAGGCATTCAGCGTAGCAGTGGAAAAGTATTTACAGACGAAGAAAGGACTACGCAGGAGTTCCCGGCAGGAATGCTGCGGTGTTCTGCGCCGCCTGATCCGGGAGGTGCCGGATGTGGCGCAACTGCCCCTGAGGCTCTTCCGCCCCAGGGATTGCGTGAGCCTGATTCTGAAAGTATACCATACGCCCCATACAATCAATAAGGCCAGGCGGTTGCTGCATTGCTTCTTTCGCTATGCCCAGTTGCAGAACTGGTGCCAGGAGAACCCGGTCGAGAGAATGCAGCAGATCCGACTCCGGGAGCAAAGGGTGGATATTCTCACCCTGCCGCAGATTCAGCGCTTGCTGTATTGTCTGACTACCGCAGATTACAAGAATTGTGCCGCTGTGGTAGGATTGATGCTGTGGGCCGGGATTCGACCGATTGAGGTCACGCGCCTGCGATGGTCGGATGTTAACCTGACTGAGCGGGTGGTCAGTATCCAACCCATGCACAGCAAGACGGGCGGGGCGCGTCATGTGACCCTTCAGCCGGTTCTGGTGCAGTGGTTGCGGCGTTGCCCACTTCCGGCGGATGGTGAGTCATTGGTCGTGCCACCCGCGTGGACCGTGAAGTGGAGACGCTTGCGTGATGCTGCCGGATTGACCCCCTGGCGGAGTGATACGCTGCGGCATACGTTTGCTTCGTATCACCTGCGACATTTCCGGGATATTTACCGCTTACAGATGGAAATGGGGCATAGCAGCGCACGCCTCCTGTTCAGCCGCTATTTGAACATGCGGCATATTTCTCATGATGATGCCGTGCATTTCTGGAGCGATTTGGGCGGAAAATGCTTGTAAAATACAGGAAATTCCTGAAAAAATAACATTAATCCTTGCGCTCCGGAAAGAAATTATCTATGATTCAAGGATGCTGAGAAACTTTGAGTTCTCACTCTCTCCCCATTCCAATCTTACTACTATGCTCAAGCATATCAAATCATTGTTCGGCGCATTTTCGTGCGCTGCCGGTCTGTGCATATCCAGCAGCCTGCCGGCAGAAGCCGTGGTTATCTATCCGCAACCTCAGCATAATGGTATGCGTTCTGTCACCACCAAGGTGAATGACGTGCAGATTGTGTACCGCACCCCCAGTTCCAAAGGAGGAATGTGGGACCGCCTTCCCAATATACCGGAAGGTTATGCAGTGGATATTACTCCAGGAAAACTGACTGTATATGCGAATGATGAGACATCTGTGTATTATGCGCGTCAATCCATTATCCAGATGCTGTATAATGTGCCGGATGCAACCTTGGCACACAATGACGTGTTCGCGGATAAGACGCTGCGTGAAGTGACGCGCCTGGGCGAACTGCCCATGGGAATTCTGGTGGACTGGCCTGATTTGCCAGCCCGCGGTGTGGTGGAAGGGTATTACGGTGCGCCATGGAGTTTCGAATCCCGCTGTTCCATTTTCCGTTTCCTCGGGCGAAACAAGATGAATACCTACATCTACGCGCCCAAGGATGACCCCTATCATCATGGCATGGGGTGCTATGAGCCTTACCCTGCTCAGAAGGCGGCTGAAATCAAGGAACTGGTGAAATATGCCCGCCAGAACCACGTCCGCTTTGTCTGGGCAATTCACCCGGCAAACACCGTGCGCTGGCACCAGAATGGTGGTAAATCCCAGTTGGATGGGCTTTGTGCCAAATTGAAGCAGATGTACGATTTAGGCGTGCGTGATTTCGGCGTGCTGGTGGATGATTCCAGCGGTGAAATCGGTAAGGCTGAGCGCCAGGTGCAGCTGACGAACTATATACTGGAAAATTTCATTCGAAAGCATCCGGATGTAAACCAGACTCTCATTATGTGCCCGACCGGGTATAACCGCAGCTGGACCAATGAACAATTCCTGCAGACATTGGGCAGCGGTCTGGATAAGAGTGTCCCGGTTATGTGGACAGGTGATACCGTGGTGCATGATATCACGCTTCAAGGTCAGCAATGGGTGAACAAGCATGTGCAGCGCCCGACCTTTATCTGGTGGAACTGGCCCTGCAATGATTTTAAACGCAGCCGCCTGTCCATGGGGCGCACATACGGATTGGACACAAGCCCGGAGATGAAGAATCAGATGAGTGGTTTTGTCGCAAACCCCATGGAGCATGCAGAGGCCAGCAAGGTGGGGCTGTTCGGTGTGGCGAACTATGCGTGGAATATTGACAACTTCGAATCCAGATCAACCTGGAACGCCAGCGTGAACCGCTTGTATCCGCGGCATCGGGAGGCTATGCGTGTATTCTGTTCGCACAATTCATACCTGCTGCCGAACGGTCACGGATATTTCCGTGAGGAATCAGTACACATTGCCCCCACGGCTCAGACCTTCATTGACAGCCTGTCGGAGGACGCGCCGGATATGAAGGCGGTGCAGCTGCTTCAGCTGGAGTTTGACCGCATGGTGAGTGCTGCCCGTGAACTCAAACATACAAATGACCCAATCTTGGGAATGTGCAAGGAAATCCGCCCGTGGCTTGACCAGTTTGAGCTGGTGGGTGTTGCCGGCGCATCCGTCATGACGGCATTTACCACGAAGGATGAGTATCTTTTCCATTATTTCTTTGATACCGTTCAGGCATTGTATGATATGCGCACCACCCTGCGCAGTGAATGGTCTGCAAGCGGGGTGCGCCAGGTGGATGATGTGGAAGTTGCCGCATACGCAATGACTCCGGTGCTGAACGCTGCCTTCTCCTACCTGAATTCCCGCGTGTACGCAGAGTTGTCCGGGCAGAAACGCCCGGAACCCAAGTTCTCTGCGTCCTGTGGCAACCCGAATGCTGAGGCAGCCAAGATTAAGGATGGTCGTCCCAACACATTCTGGTCAAACGATTGTTTCCAGAAAAAAGACCAGTGGTATTGCCTGGACCATGGCTCACCCATCAGTATCAATAACATCAGCCTTGTCATGGGTGGCCCTCGTTCTCGAGATTATGCCGCCTGTGTGCAGTTTGAAGTATCTGACGATGGAACAACCTGGCAGGCGGTAGGAAAACCCCAGTTTGGTAATCCGGCCATTATCAATTTGTCTCAGAACCCCATACGCGCTCGTTACGTTCGCTTCCGCATCGTGAACCCGCGGCCGAACTGGCTTTCTATATGTGAGTTTGCGGTGAATCGTATTTTGCCGCCTTATGTGGATACGAATGTGCAAAGCTGCAGTCTCTCTGCCTATAGCAATACGGGGGATATAGGAATCAACCGCGTCATGGAGGTGTTCCCCTTGGAACCTCAGGCTTTCATTTCCCTGGAACTGCCCAACCCGGTGACTCCTGAATGGATTCAGATGAATCTGGAAAACAATGACCTGAGTAAATGGGGGCAGATTACGGTAAAAATGGAATCTGGTGAAGTCATCCCGCTCCGGGGCACAGAAGGTAGTCCCCGATTCTATATGAAGAAAGACGAGTTGCCGGGTGGTCGCATTACCGCCTTGTCTGTGCAGAATGTCGGCACTGAAACGCAAGAGGTGAAGCTGACGCTCTTCAATGTGGGCGTAACCTCAGACGCGCACGATACGGACCCGCGTTGCATCTATGATGGTGACATTGCGACCGCCTATCTCTGCTCGAAGGCTGAGCTGAATCATAAACTTGCAGTGCCGGAAGGCGCAAAGGAACTCGTCATCGTAGGTAATGCTGATTGCAAGGTGACCAATGCCACGCTCGTGAGCAAGGGGGAACATGTGTTCCGCTATAAGATTGCTCCGGGTGTCCGGGACGTGCGCCTCCAGCATCCGAAACAGGCCTATCGCTTTGTGAATGAAGTTATTTTCAAATAAGTAACGGAGGGTGCGCTTTTTGTTAGGTGAAAGAGGCATCAGACCATGCCGCTCGTCGGTTGCAGGCTGGCGGCTGGTCGGTGCCTGAGTAGCGCTGCGCCGGATTCCGGAAAGTGGCGTTGGTTCATACTCCCTGCGTGGTAACAGTAGTTTTCAAGTATGCGTCTCTCAGTTTTAGTGGAAAACACAGCCTGTTGTTCCGGCGTTGTGCCGGAACACGGCTTGAGTCTCCTGATAGAAACGGGGAATCACCGTATTTTGTTTGATACGGGATGTGGCGCTGCTTTTGCAGAAAATGCAGAACGCATGGGGATTGACCTGTCTACGGTCAATCTGGCAATCCTCTCGCATGGGCATTATGACCACGGCGGTGGGCTTGCCCGCTTTCTGGATGTGAACCGGCAGGCATGTGTCTGGGTGTCACCGCATGCTTTCGATGCTCATTTCAACGCTGCGGGAAAAAATATAGGGCTTCCGCCAGTGCTGGCAGAAAATCCGCGTGTGCGGCAAACTCCGGCCTCAGCCTATGAGCTGGCTCCTGGGGTAGTGCTGCATGCGGCGCCGGGTGGTGAGTATCCAGCCCCGGAGCCAGGAATGCGCATGCAGGTTGGTGAGCTGCTTGTGCCGGATGATTTTCAGCATGAGCAATGCCTGTTAGTGGAGGAGTCCGGGCGCCGGTTCCTTATCAGCGGCTGTTCGCACAAGGGTATCCTGAATCTGGTTTCGCATTTCAGCCCGGATGTGCTGGTTGGTGGATTTCATCTCATGAAAAAGCAGACTGCTGCGGATGCGGCGTATCTGCAGCAGGTGGCAAATGTTCTTCAGCGTTTCCCCACCCGGTATTATACGGGGCATTGTACCGGCGAGACGGCGTACCAATTCCTGAAACCATATTTACAGAACCGGCTGGAACGCCTGTCCTCTGGAATGGTGTTGGATTTATGAACGCCGCCGCACGTGTCCCAAAGTTTGAGTACGGAGCTCGATAAATTGACTTTGTAGAGTGAATAGTTGTGACAGGCGGTCGTTCCGACCACGGATTTTTTTGAGCCCGTCAGGGCGGCATATCAATAGTCAACTATGAATTCATTAAAACCTGTATTTTTATGAAATCGGATTTTGAAGAGAGGCATTGACCAAAAATTTGGTCAATGCATAGACACGACTTGGGAGAGGG
>JAZRJB010000106.1:0-4367 GCA_045645565.1 Akkermansia sp.
CCAACGTGGAGGGGTGGCAGGGAGGCGCTGCTAAAACACTAAGCCGAAGCTTCTGCCACCCACTCCGCTACGCTCCGGGGTTCTGATATGTTTTTCATTTTACCCTGGGTTCCGCTGCTGACGCAGCTCCACCCAGGGCTAGTATTGTGTCGCCCTCTCCGAGGGCTCAAAATTCCTCGGGCTTTCAGCCCGATAAACATCAATCTATCGAGATGAGGGGAACTTCTTCGAAAATGTCATTGATGTTTCTATTGCTTACAAAATCCTGGGGACACATGTGGCAGGTGCGATAATGTCACAAGTCAGGGGTTGACCGGAAGCTGGACATGGCGTATGATATGCGGCATGAACGAAGAAGAAACAAAACCAACACCCGAAGACCCCACAGCCGAGATGCCGGAAACCCAGGCTCCTGAAGAAACGGCTGAGGAGCAGCAGCCCATAGATGAGCTGACCAAATGGCGAGAAACAGCCTTGCGCACTGCTGCTGAATATGATAACTACCGCAAACGCTGTGTGAAAGACCGAGAGGAGTTCACCAGATACGCCAACCGCAGCCTGCTGGAAGAACTGCTGCCGGTAATTGACAATTTTGAAATGGGCATGAAGATGGCTGAGAATGACACCAGCTCCATGATTTACATCGGCATGAGCATGGTGCAGAAGCAACTTGCAGACTTCCTGGCCTCACAAGGCGTGGAAGCCATTGATGCCCAGGTTGGTCAGGAATTCGACCACAATGTACACGAAGCCATCATGAGCGAACCCAGCACGCAGCCGGAAGGAACCATCCTCCGCATCCTGCGCCGGGGCTACAACCTGCGTGGCCGCCTGCTCCGCCCGGTCAATGTGGTGACAGCCGCTCCCGCAGAGACCGCATCTGAATCCTAACGCCTTCACTTTTAATAAAAAATGTCACAGGATTATTACCAGGTACTGGGCATTGACCGCAACGCGGATGAGGCCACCATCAAAAAGGCCTACCGCAAGCTGGCCATGAAATACCACCCCGACCGCAACCCTGACAACAAGGAAGCGGAGGAAAAATTCAAGGAACTGGGCGAAGCCTACGAAGTACTCAGCGATGCCGACAAACGCGCAGCCTATGACCGCATGGGACACGAGGCATTCAAGAACGGAGGCATGGGCAGCGCCGGTGGTCCTGGCGGCTTTGGCGGTTTCACCGATCCGTCTGATTTATTCTCACAGATATTCGGCAGCGCCTTTGGCGGCTTTGGCGGCATGGGCGGCGGCGCACGCCGCAAGGCAGACCCCCGCCGTCCTGGCAGTGATTTGCGCACCGACCTGGAAATCACCCTTGAGGAAGCAGCAGAAGGCTGCACCAAGACCCTTGAGGTGGAGCGCCTTGTACCCTGCGAGGAATGCAACGCCACAGGTTCCAAGGATGGGCGCGCCGGGTTCAACGAATGCCCCACTTGCCACGGCACCGGCGTTGTCACCCGCCAGAGTGGATTCTTTGTTCAGCAAAGCACCTGCCCCACCTGCCGGGGCGCCGGTCAGACCATCAGCAACCCCTGCCCCAAGTGCCGGGGTGAGGGTCGCATCCACAAAGACGTCAAGATTTCCCTGCGCGTACCAGCCGGCGTGAACACCGGCACCAAGCTGCGCTCCACCGGCAACGGCGACGCCGGTACCAACGGTGGCGAAACGGGTGATTTATACGTCTTCATCGAAGTCAAGCCGCATGATATCTTCACCCGCGACGGCATAGACCTGCACTGCACCATGCCGGTGCCGTTCATGGATGCCGTACTCGGTGGTGAAATGACCGTCCCGACGCTGGATGGACCAGCCAAGCTCAAGCTTCCCGCCGGCACCCAGAGCAACACCATTTTCCGCGTGCGCGGCAAGGGTATGCCCAGCCTGAAAGGCAGCGGGCGTGGTGACCTCATGGTCGAAGTCCAGGTGGAAACCCCCACCAAGCTTTCCTCCGGGCAGGAGAAGGCGCTCAAGGCATTCGGCAAGGAACTCAAGGAAAGCAACCAGCCCGAAGTCGCAGACTTCCGCAAACGCGCTGCCCGCTTCCTGAAATAACAAACTCATTCCATCGCATCCGCCCATGCACAGGTGCTACGCCCCACAAGCCGATTTGCAGGCAAATGGCTCACTCAGTATTGAGGGAGAAGAAGCACGCCACGCGCTGAAAGTTATGCGCCTGCGCGTGGGCGATGAATGCGAGGTATTCAACGGCAGCGGGCAAGCCGCCGTAGGGCGCATTGCTGCCACCAGCGGCAGCAGCTCCCTGATTCTGGAAAACCTGCGCCTGCTTCCCGCCCTGCCCCCGGTGGCAAGTATCACCCTGGCGCTGGCCATTCCCAAAGGTTCAAACATGGACCTCATTGTTCAGAAAGCAGTGGAACTGGGCGTTCAACGCATCATCCCGCTCATGACGGAACGCACCATTGTGCGGCTCGATTCCCGGGAAGCCGCCGCCAAAACCACCAAGTGGAACCGCACTGTGCTGGAAGCCTGCAAGCAATGCGGCGTCAATGACCTCCCGGTGGTGGAAACACCCCAGAGCTACCCTACCTTCCTGCAACGGACTGATTTACCGGGGCTCAAACTCCAATGCGCCATTGTTCCGCATGCCCGCCCGCTGCGCGAGCTGCTGGAGGCAGCCCGCACCACCGACCAGCGGGAATGCGTTATCCTCATCGGGCCGGAGGGCGATTTCTCCCCCGCCGAATACACCGCTGCAGAAGCAGCCGGGTACCAACCTGCCAGTCTGGGACCCATCATCCTCCGCGTTGAAACAGCAGTCTTCATGGCGGTGGCAGCAGCCCGCTATGCGCTGGATAACTGATTTGCATTTTTTCATTTTTTTCAGTCTGGCACCACTTTTGCACTTGCTACCCGGAGGATGATTTGGTAGAGTGTGCAATGAGCAATTTCCGGTCTCCTACACCCATTTTTCCCATTTACTCATCATGAAACTTCACCTTCCAACCAAGCTCCGCACTGCCCTTCTGGCTGTCATCTCCTTGGCATCCGGCTCTGCGGTGCAGGCAGCCCCGGCAGCGGTTTACAATAACATGGTTTCGGTTGAATCCGTCACAACCACCATTCTTGCCGACGACCTCATCGCAAGAGTCCCCCTGAGTCTGATTGATGCCAAAAACCAGGACTGGGCTCTTCAGGTTTCCGCAAACAACTTGATCAAACGCGAGGATACCAACAGCGCCAGCGCCATTTCTGCCGGTGGTTTCGTGTGGTCAGAAACCACTATCAACAACAGAAAAGTGTGGCAGACCAAGGACATTGAGGATGGTGCATTTGCCGTTTCCGTTGCCCCGGACGGTGACTTCGTTGTCACCATGTGCGATAAGAATGGCAAGGAACGCAACTACCGCCTGCAGGATGTCTACAACTGGGGGTGGAAATCCATTGAAAACATCACCATCACTCTGGCATGGGATGCCTCTGAGCAGATTCTGCGCCTGATGCCCGGCTCCATCCAGCGCAAGGAAAACGGCAGTGTCTGGAATTTCAGCGGCACCGGTGCTAACAATTCCCTGGAACTGGAATACGACATGCCGGAAGACTGGTTCGTCACCATCACTGAAGAAAATGGTGAAATTTCCAACGAATTCAATCTTTTCATTGCAGGCGACCCCACCACCTCCGCCTCCGTCTCCCTGTACACCCAGGGCAACACCCCCGGCTGGCTGATTTCCGGCGAAACGGATCTGCAGGATCTGCAGAATGGTGTCTACAAGGATGTCACCGGCAGCAGGAAAGTCAGCCGCAGCCTGCGGGCCACAGACCAGATTCAGTTTGTCGGCAACACGGGCGTCATCCGCACCAAGGTTGATGCCACCCTCCACAATTTCATTTCCACCGCCATTGATCTGAGCAACCCCAGCGTAACCAGCGCTGCCAACTTTGCGACCGCCAAAGGCGCCACGCTCACCCTGGGCCCCAACGCTGTGATGAGACTGAATGGCCCCAAAGGAGAGGTCCTCGGCGTCAGTGCACTGAACATCATTGGCGAAGGCACCGTCAAGCTGTCGTACAGCAGTGACAGCACCGGTGTGCTTGAAAACATCCCCGTCAGCATTTACGACTCCGCTACGCTCCAGATTCACGACACGGATGAAGCCAAATACCGTGAAACCGGCACCCCCAGCATCGATTTATCCAAAGGCACATTCTCCGGTAAGGCCAGCATTCTGAAAACTGGTGTGTCGGAAGGTCTCCTTGTCAAGACCGGCAGTGAAGGCGAAAACATCACCACCACGCTGAAATCCATCAAGGTCGAGACCGGTGACCTGACCATTGACGGCTACGGCACCGTGAAAGCCCAGCAGCTTGCCGCGGTGGATGGCAATATGACCATCACTTCCGAC
>JAZRJB010000107.1:0-15858 GCA_045645565.1 Akkermansia sp.
ACCCTCGATGAGGATGTTGTTGCTGGTGATAGCCTGAACAATCTTGGTCAGCTGAGCGTCAGAGAGCGTGCCAGTGCGAAGGTCCGGGGAGATACCGGCCTGCTCCAGCACCTTCTTAGCCGTGGAGGGCCCGATGCCGTAGATGTAGCACAGGGAGGCCTCAACGCGCTTCTCGTTGGGAATTTCGATACCGAAAAGACGAGCCATAGTGGTGTGTTATTATTTGTCGTGTTTAGTTCTCGCCACCGGACGGTGGCAATTTGTCGGCGCAGATTCTACACGCTTTCCGGTATTTTGCAAGCATAATTTCACAAAAATTACAACTTTGGATAATTTTGGGATTTTACACCCTAGTTACCTGTCCTTTCCGGGAAGCCGAGGGAGGGCTTAATCGAGCTTTGGCATGGGGCGGAGAGCGGGCACTTCCGGCAGGACTGAGGAGGTGGAGCCCCCCCCGCCCGTGTATGCCGGCAGGCGAGAAGCGCTGTAATCAGAAACCGACTGAAGGCGCATCAGCGGAATGTTTACAGAATCCTCCTCAATGTACTTCGCCTTGGGGTCATTCTCAGTCCAAATCACGGAAAGTAACTTGCTGACGGTGGGCGTAAGCGTTGCGCTGTTGATAGCATACCCTTCTTTACGCGCCACAATGCCCAGCACCTTATCCTGCTGAATCGTGGTGACCAGCGGAGTCTTGCCCATGTATTCTCCATTGATAGTGATATCAGCCCCCTCAGGTGCGGTATTGATGGACAGCTCCTTGGTACCGGTGCAGGAAAGAAGAAGCAAGGCAAGAACAGGCAGACAGGATGATGCTTTCATACGCGGTTCAGTGTAGCGCAAAGTCAAACCGCTTTTCAAGTCTAAATTACGTGCTTGCATCCAGATGTGAAATATGATAGATTACAGAGTGATATGATACGCAAGCTGAGGGTAGAAGGGATGACGGTGTTTCAGCACCAGGAGTCATTTAACTTTGTGCCGGGCATCAACATCATCGTCGGGGGGAATGACTCCGGCAAAAGCCACCTGATGAAGCTGTGCTACGCCATCAGCAAATGGGGGAGTGGCGGGAGCCACCGGGATTTACCTGAAGTGTGGGCGGAAGAAAAGCGACTGCGGCAGGATTTGCTGCGGGTCTTCGGCACGAGGGATTTGACAAGCCTCACCTCTCGCCTGGCTGGGAAAGACGCCCAGGCCAGAATCAAAGCCTCGCTCGAAGGCGAAAAGGTACCGCTCGGCAGTTCCGATGTAGCCTTCAGTTTCCGCGCGCATCATGAGGAAGAAGGGCTGCGCATCAGCACCATGCCAGAGCGCTACCTGAGCAGCAATGCGGTTTTTCTCTCACCGCGCGAAGTGCTTTCCATTTACCCATGTTACATGCAGGCCGGGAAACGCTACCCGGAACTGCTGGATTCTGCCAGTTGGGAGCTGTGCCGCGCACTGGAAACGGAGCAGAATGCCCCCCTGCCCCAGGCGCTGCGTTATGTCGTGAAACAGATTGAACAACTGCTCGGCGGCAAGCTTCAGCGCCACAACGGGAGATTCTACCTCCAACGCCCGGGGCAGGAAGAACTGGAGCTGAACCTCATTGCAGAAGGCTTCAAACGCATAGGCACACTGGGGCTGCTGATCAATAATGGCACCGTGCGCCCCGGTACTTCCTTGTTCTGGGATGAGCCGGAAATGAACCTGAATGCCGGGCACCTGCCACTACTGGTGAATCTGATGATGACCCTTTGCCGGGCGGGGATTCAGCTCATCCTGACGACGCACAGTCTTTTTCTGCTGCGCGAACTGGTCATTCAACTGGCGGAACAGCAGAACCGCAGCACAAGCCGCCGGTTCTTCGGGCTGCAGGCCGGGCGCGTGGAAGGACACCGCGTGAGTGAATCCGACGAACTGGACAAACTTGCCCACCTGGACAGCCTGGAAGCCGAGCAGGAACAAGCCGACCGCTACCTGAGCCTGATGCCGCAACTCAACGAGGAAATCTGACCGTGTTCCAATCTGGCACCAGTTGTGTAGAAGGTCTGCACCGCTTCAATTTCGAAGCCGGGTATTATGTATGCCGGTTCGAATGCTCACCGTTCTACTCACACCACGCGCAGAATTTCTGCAACAGCTGCAAGGAGATGGACTTTGTCCTCTACCACCCCGGCAAAAAGGAACTGTGGCTCATCGAAGTCAAGGACTACCGCTTCAACGCCCGCCCCAAAGTGCGTGAACTGGTCGAAAAGCTTTGCCGCAAGGTGCGGGATTGCCTGTTCCTGCTGCGCACGGCCGCCCTCTGCGCCCCTGAGGAGTTCCCGGATGAAGGAATTTCACTGCGGGAAATGGCTCGCATGAGCATGCAGGCGCGCCACATACGACTGGCTTTCACCATAGAACTGGGCAACACCGGGCTTTTCCCGCCCAAGGCCCTGCTCTCCACCATCCGCGACCTGCTTTACCGCCAGATGCGCTTCATAGACCCGCAGATGGTCTGCCTGCCCATTACAGAATCCGGCGGTGCCGGGCCATGGACCATCACGCCAGCCGGCAATGAGCATTCTGCCCGCATCCGCAAACGCCTGGAAACCCAGCAGCAGGAAAAAGCTCATGCGCGCAAGCTTGCGGAAGAACAGGCGCGCCACCGCGAGCGCGAATCTGCCCGCCGCCGCCGCAAGGCGAGGAAATCCGCCATTCCCCTGTGGAAGCAACGCGCTATGGAACGAGAGGAAGGCAAAACCGGCACGCATGCAGACCGGCGCTTGCGCGAATAAATTCAGCCCCCGTCAGCAGACGGGGGCTTGTTTGCATCAAAAGCTCATTCAAATGCGCGCTTAATCAATCTCCCAAGCGATGGTGCGGTTGTAGCACTGGCCAGGGCGCAGTTCAATGCTCGGGAAATGGGAATGGTGGGGAGAATCCGGGTAATTCTGAGCCTCGAGCGCAACACCGCCGCGCTTCAGCGGCAGATAATCCCCGGTGTACACCTGAAGCCCCGGTGCATCCGTCAGCACCCGCAAGGTGCGGCAGCCATTGGTCAGCACAGCAGCGAGCCTTACCCCCGGTTCTGCAGAAAGCACATAGTTATCATCATACCCACCGGAAACCGCATCAGCCGCGTTGCGCACACCCAGGCAAGCCGGGCGCTGCAAATCATAAAGAGAGCCCTCCACAGATACAATATTCCCCGTGGGGATATTGGCAATCATCGGGGTATAAGCAGCCGCGCATACCTGTAGGAAGTGCTTATCCACCGTTCCGGAACCGGAAAGATTCCAATAGGCATGATTGGTGAGATTGAGGAGCGTGGGGGCATCCGTAGTGGCTTCCATCTGCAAGGAAAGGCGGCGGTTCTCCAATGTATACGTAGCCTTCACCACGACCGTGCCCGGGTAATTTTCCTGACCATCCGGGGATACCAGCGCCAGCACCAGGCGGGAATCCGTAGCCTCCTCGACCACCCAGGGTATATCAGAAAAGCCTTTCAGACCGCCGTGCAGATGGTTCGGACCATTATTGACGGCAAGTTTGTATTCGACACCATCCAGCACAAAGGAACCACCAGCGATACGATTTGCCACGCGGCCGCAGATACTGCCGCAGTAGCAGGTATCACCGGCAACTTCATCAAGCGTCTTCGGGCCATACAGGCATTCTGTACCCTGGTATTCAAAACTGAGGATACGCGCCCCGAAATTGGTAATGCGCACGCTCAGTTCAGGTGAGGAAAGTGTGTAGATTGATGATTCCATATTCATGATAAAGTGAAGGATTACTGACGGGATTCCCAAGAGGTGACACTGTTATTCTGGAACAAGACCCAGGCAGAAGGCTGCGGGACATAAGCAGTGGAAGACCCCATACCACTGGCGCCCAGCCAAGGGCCGTGGCACCCACCGCCAACACCGATGCTCACAGACGTCACGGTGACAGGCTGGTAATAGTTGTACACCCACTTTTCGTAAGGCACGCCATCCTGTTGACCGACAATGGGCGTGGTATTCGGGTTACCCCAGGCAAGGAACACGGCATCCTTGCTCATACCCTCGCAGATACGCCCTTGCTGCACAAGCAACTGGTGTTCCGGCGTAAGTTGCTGGTATATTGCAGGATTCTTATGGATGCGCGTCGCTGGAGTGGAAGTCTGGCAGGAGCAGAACATGCAGGCAACCAGACCTAAAACACCCAGTATCACAGAGTGGAAAGCTCTCATATCTGCATGACAATACCATTGAATTTCGTGCTTGCCAAGCAAAAAAACGGTGCTAAAATAAGAGTCATCCAGATATGAACCAGAGAAATTTCATTCTTGCCATGCTGGCAGCACCGGCAGTACTTTGCAGTACCGCCCTTGCTGACGCCGCACCTAAAGCAATTGCAGATTACCTGCCGTGCAATGGCACAACGATGCAGGGTTCTGTCATTCGCCCGGTACGTGATGCCTCTTTTATTGAGCTGCACCAGGCTGCAATCAGCCGCTTCGTCAAACTCCCCAAGGAAAAACAGGACGCAATCAACGCCAAGGGTGCCGCAGACCGACTCATGAGCTATGATGCCGATTTGTGGCCGGACAAGGAGGAGTACACAAAGTACGCCGAAGCATGGAAAAAGACCCAGATGGCGCGTCTGGCTGATGTGCGCGTCGGTTTCCAGCAAAAGGAAGGCCAGGTTTACAGCGTTCTCTCTGCAACGCGCATTGCCAATGGTGACACCATGCCGCTCACCGTGGGTTCCCTGAAATATGACGGGGGCAAGAATGTGTGGGTTTCCAACAATGGCGAACTGACAGGCAAGGAATTCAGCGCAGACGAAAGTTTTGACTACGGTCCCCAGACGGGCAATGAGTGGAATCTGGAAAAGAAGGACTCCCTCTCCACCCTCCGGGAGATGGTGCGTCTGACCAAATCCACTGATGGGAAGGCCGTCTTCCTCTATTACAGCCTGTCGGAGCGCTCCTCCATCAGCGGCACTATGATTGCCAACCACGGCTATACCATCATCTTCCCGATTACTTCTGCCAGTGCTGCCACATCCAGACCCGGCCGCAAGTAATCCATTCCCCATTCTTGAAAAAACAAACCGGGAGCCTGGCTCAACCTGCCACAGGCTCCCGTTTTCTTCCCGAAAACCACCGATATGAGAATCATCGCCGGAGCAGCCAAAGGATTACCCATCCGGGTGCCGCAGGGAGAAGTGCGCCCCACCCAGGACCGCGTACGTGAAGCATTGTTCAACATACTGGGCCCCACGATTCAGGGCGCACGCGTGCTGGATTTATACTGTGGCTCCGGCTCGGTGGGCATTGAAGCCCTGAGCCGCGGTGCAGCCAGTGTGCGAATGGTGGATGCCGCCAGAGCCTCCTGCAGCATGGCAAAACAGAATCTGGAACGCTCCCGCCTGAGCGGGGGCAGCATCGTGCAGAGCGACTGCCTGCAATTTGTCAAGCGAGACATGGGGTGCTATGACTATATTTTCGCAGATCCGCCATACGCAAAAGCCATAGGCGACCGGGATATGATTGCCGAACTCATGACAGACCGGCTGCATGAGCTGCTGGCAGAAGATGGCTATTTCATAGCTGAAGCGCAGGAAGGATACGGGGTTGGTGATTCACACAGCCGCGAATTCCCCGGCTGGAAACTCACAGACGCAAGATACTACGGCAAAAACGTCATTCTCTTCTACCAAGTTGACCGCGCATGAAACGATTTATCTTTCTCCTGATATATAACCTGTTCCTGCCGCTCTTTCTTCTCATATCCATTCCCGGATACCTCATCAAGATGAAGAAACGCGGCGGGTTCGGCACCGGGCTGCTGGAGCGGTTCGGCATCTACAAACGCCCGGCAAAGGATGAGCCCAAAGGCGGGCTCTTCGTGCATGCCGTCAGCGTGGGCGAGGTCTTCATCGCGCTCAAATTCATCCGTGAATGGAGCAAGACCCACAGCGAGCCCGTCATCCTCTCCACCAGCACGGCAACCGGTCACCAGGTTGCCAGGGATGCCGCGTTGCCGGGAGTGCGTCCGCTCTATTCACCGCTGGATGTTCCTGGTCTTTCAGGGCGCTGTCTGGACCGCTTCACTCCGCGCACCGTCGTGCTGATTGAAGCCGAACTCTGGCCGAACTTCGCAGAAGCCTGCCACCGCCGGAATATCCCGATGGTGATGCTCAACGCGAGACTTTCCCCCCGCAGCGAAGGCAGATACGCCAAAGTACGCGGTATCACCCGCCTGCTGTTTGAGCGGCTCACGGCTCTGGGTGCCCAGAATGACCCCGACACGAAACGCTTTGCCCGCATCGGCGTAAACCCGGAGATTATCACCGCCCCCGGCAGCATCAAGTTCGATGTCATGGGAGATGCGCCGCAAAACCTGAAACAGGAGTTCCAGGATATTCTCAACCACCTGAGAAACAACAAACCTGTCGTACTGGCTGCCAGCACCCACGCTGCGGAAGAGGCTCTCATTGCCTCAGCTATCCGCGCAGCAGGCGCATTCCCGCTCATTGTCCCGCGGCATGCAGAGCGCCGCGCTCAGGTTGTTGCAGATTTGCAGCAGGCCGGGTTCAGCCCGGTGCTGAGAACGGATGGGCAACTCCCCACCGAGTCAGCAGACCAGACCTGCTATGTGGCAGACACGACCGGCGAGTTGCGCGACTGGACCGCCCTGGCAGATGCCGTTGTCATCGGCAAGAGTTTCCTGGCCTCTGGTGGTCAGAACCCAGTGGAAGCCATTGCTGCCCGTAAGCCCGTCATCACGGGGCCTGATATGACCAATTTTGCGGACCTCATTGCCCTGCTCCGCCAGGAAGACGCCATCACCTGCTGCAATGCCGACCAGCTCACAGATGCCATTCTGCAGGCATTGAATGATAAGGAAGTCACAGCCGCACGCATCGAACGCGCCTACAACGCACTGAGCGTTCATTCCGGCGCCACCCGCCGCAGCGTGGAATTGGTAGACAAGTTCTACAAAGCATGAAATTCAACTACAACTCCCTGGTTTACAAGGTAGACGCCTACCTCCGCCGCAAACGGCAGGAAAGCAGGCTGTGGCGTATAGCTTTGCCGGAAAAGCTATTCAGCCCCAGTCTCTGGGAGTTTGAGCCCCGCAGCGTAGCCACGGGAGCAGCCTGGGGCGTCAGCTGGGCGCTGGCCCCAGTGCCCATGCAGACCATCTTTGCCATTCTGAGCAGCGTGTGGACCCGGGGGAACATCCCCATGTCCGTGCTGGCCTGCTGGATTTCATTTCCCGGGTATCAGATTGTCGTGTGGCCACTGCAATGGTACGTCGGCGCCCTGGTCATGCGGGGGCTGAGCCTGGGCAGCGGGGTCGACATGGAACTGATGCGGGAAGCCGCCCGCGCCATTCCGCAGGGAATGGGGGCAGTCATGGCACAGTTCAACCACGTCAATACGCTGATACTCTGCGCAGAGTTCTTGATTGGCTGCCTGCTGACCTGCGCCTTCACAGGCGCCATGGTATACGGCTGCATCATCCTGTTATGGAGGCAAAAAAAAGCATAAGCGGAACTATATAATGTTATTCACATTGCAGGCGATTTTTCAGCTTGCATTAGGGCAAACCTGGCACTATAATTCGGTTCATGGAATGGAATGACCGCTTCATGTCTCTGTTCAGAGAAGCTGAGGAACGATATCTGCTCAATCCGCAAACACCGGCAGAACGATTCTATCTGCCAGAAGAACAGGATTTCCTGAAATCCATTGGTTACCAGCCGGCTGAAATGCACGGCTACGTTTGCGGATATGCCACCCAGGGCGCACCTACCCCCAGCACGGCCCTCCTCATCGCCTCCGTTCGGCGGAGTTATTTCCTCAACGCCATGCGCGGCATGTCCGGCAACGCAAGACCGATTACAGCTGCGGATCTGCCCGCAGAGACCGAGGAATTCCAGGAAATTCCCTACCTGCCCCGCCTCATCCGCAAAGCCGAAGCCAAGCTTTTCGGCATTCTTGACCCCAGCATCATGTACGGCGACGCTGCCGACCGGGAATTCCTGCGAACGCACGGAAACATTCACCTGGCAGATTTCCTGCAACTGGCAGCCGCTGCCCGGAGCGATAAACAACGACTGGTGAGCGCCGTTCTCAACGCCATGCGCACGCAGGGGACCGCCATACCCGGCGGCAGCCCGGATAGCAGCATGCCTCATTAATCCCCAATCGCACCAGCTCTGCCATGTCAGAAGAAGAGCAGCACGTGAATACGGATGCGCAGAGAATGGCCCTTGAGGCCATGTCTGCCCAGCTTGTCCACAAACTCAATGCCATGATCCGGGAACAGGAGGAACGCGTCCGCATCTTCGCAGAGCAGCACCACTCCACTTCACCACTGCCGGAGCAGCCCGCCATCTCCACTATTCCGGAGATTCCCGCTCCTGTCACCACCGAGCCACTCCATCCGGTTCCGCCCGTTACCCCACCCCCCATCAAACCAAAGCGCCAGGCAAGCCCTGCCCTGGCTGACTTTCCACCCCCACAGCCCAGAAAAGCCGAAAAACCGCTTCGGACGGGCCCCAGAAAAATAACCGCACCCCAGGAAGAAGAGAGCAACATTGGCGCAAGCTTGATTATTATTGCGCTGGTTGGCATCACCCTGCTCATTCGTTCCTGCTCCTGAACTTTTAACGCAATCAACATCATCATGACCCGCAATTCATTACTGGCCATAGCCCTGGGCAGCTGCACGCTTGGAATGCTGACCGCCTGCAACCCGGGCGCCGATGACACCCCCACGGCCGCACAGGAAAGCGCCCCTGATGTCAAGGTATTCAACATCAGGCACCAGGAAGTAACCGACTACGGAGAATGGTTTGGCTACCTGCGTGGCGAACAAGCCACCGATATCCGCCCACGCATCTCCGGGTTCCTGATCAGCCAGGAATACAAGAATGGCACGAGAGTCAAAGCCGGTGATATTCTGTTCCGCATTGACCCGAAATTGTATGAAGCAGAACTGGAGCGGTGCAAGGCCAATCTGCTGGCAGCAGAGGCCTCGCTGGTGGCGGCTCAGGCAACTGCTGACAAGGCAGATCTTGACGTCAAGCGCTACACGCAGCTGGTGCAGTCCGGGTCAGTCTCAGAAAAAGACCTGACAGATGCCCAGCAGACCCAGAAAGCTGCCCAGGCTCAGGTTGAAGCAGCAAAAGCCCAGATTGGGCAGCAACAAGCCGCTGTTAATTCCGCCCAGATTAACCTGGACTACACCATCATCCGCGCACCGTACGATGGCATTGTTGGCACAGCCTCCGTATCCATCGGCGACCTGGTAAGCCCGGCAAGCGCACTGACGAACATCAATTCCATTGACCCCATCCGGGTTGATTTTTCCGTCAACGGGGATCACCTGATCAATATCTTCAGCAAATACGGCAATATCGGCACCAACAGTAAGGATGCCCCGCCCGCTCCTCAATTCCAGCTGCTGATGGAGGATGGCACCGTTCTCCCCCACAAGGGAAATCTGGTCGCTATGGACAGCGTACTGTCCCCTGCCGGGCTGGTGAATGTAGAGGGCATCATTCCTAATCCGGACAACGTATTACGCGGCGGCATGCCCGTGCGTGTCAAGATTCCGCTGGAAACCGGAAAAGCACTTCTGGTTCCCAAGGTTGCCATCCGAAACGTGCTGCTTAACAACTTCATCGTGGTGGTGGATAAAGAAAACATCCCCCACATGCTCCCCGTCCACATTGGTGGTGAATACCAGATGAAAGTGCAGGAGGAGAACGGCTACCACTCCATCCAGACCATGGTTTCCATCAAGGACTATGGAGATATTTCCCTGATGCAGAAAATCAAGGAAATGGGCTATGAATCCCCAGAAGAAGCACCTGTTGTAACCGACCCGGAAAATGCGGTTTACGCAGTAACCATTTCTTCCAAAAACAGCCGCCTGCCCAGAGGTGAAAAACCCGCCAGCATCAAAACCCAGCCGTTCACCTTTAAACCGGCCCCGCTCCCTGCCATGGCTGGCGCTGACAAGAAGACGGAGGCAACAGCTCAGGTCGAGCCGGACGTGAAGCCCTCCCTGCCGCCCTTCCCGGTGAAAATAGCAAAAATGCTTCAGCAGGACGTGGCTGAAACTGCCACATGGTTCGGCTCCCTGCGCGGTATCGATGAAACAGACATACGCCCCCAGGTCAGTGGCTTCATCCTGCAGCAGCATTTCAAGGATGGCACCATGGTCAAGAAGGGAGACCTGCTCTTCACCATTGACCCAGCACCTTATCAGGCGGCTCTGGATGCAGCCCGTGCAAACCTGACCGCCGCACAGGCCAGCCGGGAGCAAGCCATTGCCCAACTGACCATGAGCGAGCAGAATCTGACCCGCTACCGCAACCTCAGCGAAAGCACCCCCGGCGCAGTTTCTGAGAAGGTCGTCACGGACAGTGAAACCCTGGTTGCAACCAACAAGGCAGCCGTGCGCCAGGCAGAAGCAGCCATTGCGCAGATGCAGGCAGCTGTTCACCAGGCTGAAATCAACCTGAGTTACACCACGATCGAGGCGCCGTTTGACGGGCGCATCGGCATCCACAAGGTTTCCATCGGTACCCTGGTCAGCCCCACTGATGCCCAGCCGCTGGTCACGCTCTCTTCGGTCAATCCCATCCGCGTGGATTTCGGCATGAGCGGTCGCGGTGCCATGCAGGGCTTCAGCAACTTCCGGGTGCGCCAGGCTTCCCCTGAAACCGCTCAGGCTCAGGAATTCGACATCATTCTGGATGACAACACGCCTTACCCGAAGAAAGGTCGCGTCATCACTGCTAATAACACCTTGAGTACCAGCACCGGCACGCTCGATGTCATCGGTCATGTAGACAATGATGATGCCATGCTGCGCAGCGGTATGGCCGTGACGGTACGCGCCAAGTTAAAACCCATCCTGAACGCATGTCTCGTGCCGGCAAGAGCCCCGCTCAACGCCAAAGGCATGGATTTGCTGGTTCTGTTGAAGCCGGATAATACCCCCATGATGCTCCCCATCACCAAAGGTCCCATCATCAACCTGAAACTCGATAATGGCGCCGGTGAAATGCTGCTTCAGCCCATGCAGGTAGTGGAGCCCGACCGCACAGTGGTCGCAGGCATGATGCTGGCCAAGACCCAGTCACCCAACCTGGAATCCATTATCCTGGGTGGTGCCAAAGTCAAGGACTGGGGCGAGCTCATCCTGAAAAACGCAGGGGTAAGCAATTTCCGGGAATTGCTCGAAAAGCAAGCCGGAACCCCGCTGCCGGAGGACGCCCCCGCTAAAGCTGGTGTCAGCAACTGGGGTGAACTTCTGCTGCGCAAAGCAGCTGCGGCAGATTTCAGAACACTTGTGCTGCGCCAGGCCGGCGCTAAAGATGAACTTGATTTGATTGCATACGGGCAAGGTTTCAAGACCCTGATGGATATGGTCCTCAAGAATATGGGCTTTGAAAACGCCACAGATGCAAACGTCATTGTCGAAGGCTCCATCATGGCTGCCCAGACATACGCCGCCAATGAAGCCGCCCCGGCACCGGTCAACAAACTCACCCCCGTGCCTTTCATCTATACCCCGACCAAGACGGTAACACCGTCCGTCACGGCTGAGCCTGTCAAAGAAGTTCCCCAGTACGAGTAAACCACCTTTCCTATTAGAAGTATGTCTCCGTTTTTCATTAAACACCCGATTATAGCCGGTGTAATCGCCGTTGTAACAACCTTGCTGGGTCTTATCAGCATGGTAGCACTCCCGATTGCACAGTATCCGGATATTGCGCCTGTCACCATTGCCATGAGCGCTGCCTACCCGGGTGCCAACGCTACTGAAGTGGCAGAATCCGTTGCTACCCCCATTGAACTCCAGCTTTCCGGCGTGGAGAAAATGGACTACATGAACTCCACCTCATCCAACAACGGTTCATGCAGCATCAACGTTGTTTTTGAAGCAGGTTCCAACCCCAACACGGACCAGCAGAACACCTACATGCGTTACAGCCAGGCCACCAGCCAGCTGCCAGGCATGGTGTCCCAGATGGGTATCACGATTAAACAGTCCGCCGGTGTCCCCATCATGCTTTATGCACTGGACTCCCCTGAAGGGTTCTTTGAGCCGGTCAGTCTCACGGGTTACGCTTTCCTGAACCTGGTCGACCCGCTCAAGCGAGTAGAAGGCGTGGGTGATGTGCAGGTATTCGGCGCGCGCTTTGCTGTGCGTATCTGGTTGGATACGGACAAAATGGCCCAGAAAGGCATTTCTGTGGGCGAAGTATACAACGCCGTCAGCCAGCAGAACGCCATTAACCCCGGCGGTGCCGTGGGTGCAGAACCCATGCCCGATGGTCAGGAATTCACCTACACCATCCGCAACCAGGGTCGCATGACCTCGGTTGACCAGTTCAACTCCATCATCGTGCGTCAGCGCGGTACTCAGGCTGTCTACCTCAAAGACATCGCCCAGATTGAACTTGGCTCCCAGAGCTACTCGCTGGCCAGCCGCATCAACGGGCGACCGGGCACGGCCATTGCAATTTATCAGGCAGCTGGTTCAAATGCCATCGAAACGGTAAACCGGGTCAAGGCCCTTATGGAAGAAAAAGCCAAGGTGATGCCGGAAGGCATGCGTGGCTTTGTGGCGTTGGATACCACCACCACCGTGCGCGACTCGATTTCGGAAATTGTTCACACTCTGTTTGAAGCCATGGTGCTGGTGGCACTGGTGGTATTCGTCTTCCTGCAAGGCTGGCGCGCCACCCTCATTCCGCTCATCGCCGTGCCGGTTTCGCTCGTCACGACCTTCATCTTCTTCCCCATGCTGGGCTTCTCGCTCAACACCATCTGCCTGCTGGGCATGGTGCTGGCCATCGGTCTCGTGGTGGACGACGCCATTGTGGTAGTTGAAGCCGTGGAAGCGCACATGGAAAATGGCATGACACCGCGCCAGGCAACCTTCGCAGCCATGAAGGAAGTGAGTGGACCGGTTGTTGCCATTGCACTGGTACTGGCTGCCGTGTTCCTCCCCACGGCGCTTCTTCCCGGCATCACCGGCACCTTATTCCAGCAATTTGCGGTAACAATTGCCGTTTCCATGCTTATTTCAGCATTCAACGCACTCACCCTTTCCCCGGCATTGTCAGCGCTCATGCTGAAGCCGAAAAAGGAACACCGCTCCCTGCTCACCCCGCTTTACAACTTGTTCAACCGTTGTTATGATGCGGTAGCAGATGTCTTCTCTGCCATGTGTGGCTGGCTGTGCCGTCACCTCACCGTGTCCATGGCCATGCTGGCCGGTATCACGGCTTGTATCATCCCCGTCTCCAAACAAGTTCCCGGCGGCTTCCTGCCGGCAGAAGACCAGGGCTTCCTCATCGGTGGTCTTATCATGAAACCCGGTGTTTCGCTGCAGCGTCTCACGGAACAGGTCAAGCCCATTGAAAAAATCCTGCTGGAAGAACCCACCACTGATTTCGCCGTGTCCATTATCGGTATGAACATGGTTATCGGTGTTCAGACCACTAATGCGCTTTCCTTCTTCGCCTGCCTCAAGCCGTATGATGAGCGCCCGGTCATGGAAAATGGACAGATTCCCAGCGCTAATGACGTGCAGAAACGCGTTCAGAGCAAACTGGCCATGTCTGGTGTGGATGGCGTGAGCTTCCTCGTAAGCCCCCCGGCCATTCCCGGCGTAGGTGTGGGCAGCGATATTGCCATAGCGCTGGAGGACCTGGATGGTCAGGGTGTTGCCGTTCTGTACGAGCAGGCTCAGAAATTTGAAGCAGAACTCAAAAAGCACCCCGCCATTGCCAATGCTTCAGACATGATGCTCCCGCAAGTGCCGCAGAAGAGCATTGCCATTGACAAGGAAAAATGCCTTGCCCAGGGTGTAGACTACGCCGCAGCTAACTCCCTGCTCCAGTGCTTTAACGGCTCCAGCTTCGTCAATTACTACACGCAGTTCGGTCAGCAGTGGCAGGTGTACATGCAGGCTGCCGGCGTAAGCCGCGCCAACACGGAGCAGATCGCCAACTTCTACGTAAGCAATGCTAACGGCGATTCGGTTCCCCTCAGCACGCTTGTCACCATCAAAGACATCGCAGACACGGAATTCGTCTGGCGCAATAATAACTACAACGCGGCCAAGATTTCCGTGAAACCCAATGAGGGTTACTCCACGGCCCAGGCTATGGCTGCGGTTGAGGAGGTCTTCGCCAACACGATGGATACTACCAAGTTCGCCATTGAATATGTTGACATGAGTTTCCAGGAAAAGAAAGTTCAGGATGGTCTCGGTCTTGGTTCCATCTTCACCCTCTCTGCCGTTTTCGCATTCCTGATTATGGCGGCTCTGTATGAAAAGTGGACGCTTCCCATCTCCATCTTCATGACTGTTCCCATCGCTGTGCTGGGCGCATTCCTCGGGTTGTGGCTCACCGGTATTGACCTGAATATGTACGCCCAGATTGGTCTGGTTATGCTTGTGGGGCTTGCCGCAAAAAATGCCATTCTCATTGTGGAATTTGCCGTGCTGCAAATGGAACGCGGGCAAAGCCTGCTGGACGCAGCCGTAACGGCTGCTCGTATGCGACTCCGCCCGATTCTGATGACCTCATTCGCCTTCATTCTGGGTTGCGTTCCGCTGGTAACGGCAGCAGGTTCCGGTGCGCTGGCTCGTAATTCCATTGGCGTGGTTGTGGTGATCGGCATGAGTATTGCCACGCTGCTCGGCGTCTTCTTCATTCCTTGTTCCTTCGTCTTCATCATGAAACTCTTCCGCACGAAGATCATGAAGGGACACCATGGCCCGGATCCTGATGAGGTTTCCGCCTACGCCATACTCGAAGCTCAGGAGAATAACAACGCCGAAAGAGCTCAATAATTCACCTTTTCCCAACCAACGAACCAAAGCCCCATGGTGATTTTCACCATGGGGCTTTCAGTCATTACAAAAAGAACCCTGCCGGCAGAAAGCGCGGCAGGGTTGAAAACTGATTGGTACTTACCTGTTGTCAGGTATTAGATACCATCGGGTTCAAAACGGCAGTTGTTCGTACCGTGGTAGTACATGCCGTGCATGCCCACCGTAATGGGACCAGCCACGCCAACAGGCTGGGTCACAGAGTACAGCTGCTCCGTCCCGTCAATCTTAACGGTTACATGCTGACCTGCGGAAGCGCCGGAAACAGCGCTCATGTTACGACCCGCAAGGGCACCGAGAACACCGAAACCAGCAGTAGAAGCCACACGGCCGGAACCTCCACCAAGCATCTGACCAGCACCGGCACCCAGAACAGCACCAGTAGCAGTGCCGATGTTCTTTGCCGTATTGGAGGCTTCAATTGTCACATTCTTCACAGCAACCACGGTTGCAGGGAAAGCCTGGGCACCGTAGCCTACCTTATTTGCAGCAACAGTATTACCGGAGGACAGGGACGTGCAGGAAGTGGTGATAAGCATGCAGCCAGCCACCAGAGCAGTTACGATATAGTTCATTTTCATAGTATTATCGGATGTTACTGGTTAATAACTATCTTTAAGATACGCACGCATGGTAACGTACTGAAGCCTCTTCGTCAAGCGCAAATGAGAATCACTGACAAATTAACCTCTACTAATTAAGCGGACATATAGCTGACATAAACGTAAAGAAAAGAAAAAAAGTCAGAAATTTGGCTTGCATTTGCTCATTTTATGAGGTATAAGAAGCGACCACTTTTCCGCAGTGATGCGGAGCTAACCTTTACCAAACACAAAAATATGTCTAAGCACTCCACACTCAAGGCTACTGGTACCGTCGGCGGCAAGCGTTCTGTTCTCAAGCGTTTCGAGCGCGTGAAGCTCATGAAGGAACGCGGTCAGTGGAAGGAAGGTCAGAGCCC
>JAZRJB010000108.1:0-16596 GCA_045645565.1 Akkermansia sp.
CGCGGTTCTATGACTGAGAATCATATGTCCTAACCCCTAGACGATGGGGACATGTAGTACGCGAATCGGGACTCGAACCCGAGACCAATAGATTAAAAGTCTACTGCTCTACCAACTGAGCTATTCGCGCACTGGTACCGCCGAAAGCGGCGAGCGGATATTACAGGGAACAGTAGACAAAGTCAAGCAAAATCTGCACAATTGCAGAAAAACTGGACAAAAGAAGACAAGCGTGCTATACAGGATGCATGCATATCCGTCTTTGTCTGTTGCTGCTGTCAGTCGTTCTGCCGATTCAGGCAGAAACGGAGCAACAGCAACAGAATGCGCTGAGCCAAAAGGATGTGGAAAGCATATATGTGCAGGCGCGTGCCACTCTGGAAGACCGTTCCATCCAGAACGTATCAGGCGTTCCCCTCATGCTGGAAACCTGCGTGCGAGAGGGGCATCCCGGTGCTGCAAGTCTGCTGCTGGATGTGTATGAAGGAAAGTTCAAGGGTCTGGAAGCCAATCACAAGCAGGCAGCACACCTTGCCAGATCACTGGCGGAATCCGCTCAGGAGGAAGAAGGAACCGGGCATTGCACCATGCGCACGGAAGCCATGTACCGTCTGGCTCTCTATCTGGAAAAAGGGCTGGGCTGCACGCCGGATAAAGAAGAGGCCTACGCGTGGATGCACAAGGCCGCGCAGCGGGGATTACACGAAGCAAACGTGGAAGAAGCCCGCTTTCTGATAACAGGCTGCGGAGTTAAGCCAAATCCGCAGCTGGCGTGGGAATTATTATGGGAGCAGGCACGCACAGCCCCCACGACACCACACCTGTTCTTCTACATGGGGCACATGTGCGCGCAAGGCATAGGCGTTCCTCGCAACTCGCGAAAAGCATTTGAACTTTACCGCATGGGAGCCCGCCAGAATGATGCACAATGCCTGAACAATCTGGGAGCCATGTTCGAGAAGGGCTACCCCACCCCCCGGAACCCGGAAAACGCCCTGAGACTTTACCGCAAAGCCGCCAACCTGGGGAACAGAGAAGCCTCTGCCAACATGCAGCGACTTGCGTACAAGGAAGGAATACGCGCCAGCCACCAGAGCGCTACACCACCCCGCAAGCGGATTGATAACGCCACGCTGCACATGATTCAGGCACTCCCGCTGGAAGAACCCACGCGCGAGCGCCTGAGAGCGTGGCTGCTTTTATCCCCCACCGAAAATGAATAAATGACACCCCACCCCGCACGCCAGGCTATTGAATATGCCGCAGCCGCCCTGGGCTTTTCAGCAGTGGGGGTGGCAGATGCCGGCGCCGACCAGGGCGACAAGCTGACACGCTTTCTAGCAGAAGGCATGCACGCCGATATGGAGTGGATGCAACGTCATCTGGCAGCGAGGCTGAATCCGGAACTGGTTCTCCCCGGGGTGAAGCGCGTCATCATGCTTACCTACGAATATCCCCGGCAGGATGCTCGAGCAGAGCGTGGCCGCGTGGCGCGATACGCCCAGGGGGAAGATTACCATAAACTACTGGCAGCCAAACTGGCAGACCTTGATGAAACGCTGCAGTTCTACGGTGGTGAGCAGCGCTGTTTTTCTGATAGCGGGCCCGTGAGTGAGCGGTTCTTTGCCGCCCAGGCGGGGCTTGGCTGGATTGGCAGGAATGGATTACTCATCCGCCCGGGTAAAGGTTCATACTGTTTCCTTTCCTGCATCCTGACAACGCTTGAACTACCCACAGATTCCCCCATGCCCAACCGCTGTGGCAACTGCCACCGCTGTGAGCAAGCCTGCCCCACCAATGCCCTGCACAACGGGTGCTGTGATGCCCGCAAATGCCTGTCGTTCTGGACGATTGAGGCAAAGACACCGCCCCCCCCTGAAATTGCAGGCTGCATAGGCGAGCATCTTTACGGCTGCGATGCCTGCCAGGAAGCCTGCCCATGGAACACGCCACGCCCGGGCAGCCAGCCCTGCATTGACCCGCACCTGCTCATGCCGGCTGCATTCAGCCGGGTCAGCCCGGAATCACTCAGCCAGTTATCCGATAACGAGTTCTCTGATTTCTTTGCGCTGAGCCCAATTCGCCGCATCGGGCTGGAACACCTCAAAAACAACATTAAAAATGGCAATTTTTGAACGTGCGCCAGCGTCACAGCATCTCAATTCCATAAATGAATATGATAGACATTCCCAGCATTCTGGCACAAGCCTCATATTATTACGGAGGCAATAGCGATTTTTACTACGGCGGCGCCGGCAGCATGTACGGCGGGGTCACCCTCATCGGCATGGGTATTCTGTTTATCTCCATGCTGGTTGGCGGAGCCGTGCAGATGGGGTTGAAAAACGCATTCAACCGCTATTCACAGGAACCGGCCCCGCTCACAGGCGCAGAAGCCGCCCGCCGCATGCTCCAGCAAAACGGCATCAGTGATGTGCAGGTCATCAGCACGCCCGGCCGGCTCACGGACCACTACAACCCGGTAGACCGCACGGTCAACCTCAGCGAAAGCGTATACAATGAAGCCAGCGTGGCGGCCATTGCCGTTGCAGCGCATGAGTGCGGGCACGCGGTGCAGCACGCCCGGGCCTACCCGTGGCTGGGTTTGCGTTCCTCGCTGGTACCCATGGTCAACATCGGCTCCCATCTCGGGCAGCTGGTTCTGTTTATCGGTCTGGTGCTGCTGGCAGCAGGCAGCAGCACCACGGTAGCCTGGATCGGCCTCGGCTTATACGCCACCACAACGCTTTTTGCCCTGGTCACGCTGCCGGTGGAGTTTGATGCCTCCCGCCGTGCGCTGGTCTGGCTGGAATCCAGCGGGCTGGCAAACCGGGTGATGCACGGGCAGGCAGGTTCGGCTCTGCGCTGGGCGGCCATGACTTATGTAGCAGCAGCGCTTTCCTCTCTGGCCATGTTGCTGTATTATGCGCTCATCATCCTGAGCAGAACCGCCGGCAACCGCGATTAACCAGGCACCGTGAACCGTGATGCTTTTCTTGAGCTGGTTCGCCAGCAACTGGGCGGAAGCGCCACTCCCATGGCAGCACAGCTTGCTCTCAACGCTGTGCTGCAGGGTATCAAAGACGGGCTCACCCAGGAAGGAAACATCAAATTAGCCGGGTTTGGCACATTCCGGGTGCAGAAGCGCGCCCCACGCAAATTGCTGCTGCCCGGCTCACAGACCTGCATACAATTACCCGAAAGAGACGTTGTTACGTTTTCACAGGCCCCACCCCGCAGCTGAAGCTGCCTGGTTTTGCCCCGCGGCGCGGAATAAAACACCCGGACAATGGGTAATTTCTGCCTATAAGCTTGCCAATCTGCACATATAGGTGTAGAATGCCGCGCACATGAACGCAACTCAGATTCGGCAGGTATTGGAAGAAACCGGGGTAAGCCCATCAAAGTCACTCGGGCAGAATTTCCTGGTAGATGAAAATATAGCCCGCTGGATTGTGAGCCAGCTGGAAATTCAACCCACTGACTGCGTGGTGGAAGTCGGGCCGGGAACCGGGGCCCTCACCGAACACATGGCACCACTGTGCCGCAAGCTGATTCTCGTGGAATTCGACGCGCGCCTGGCGGAATACCAACGCCGCCGCTGGGCTGATACCCCGCACGTGGAAGTTCACCATGCCGATGGCGCCAGCTGGGACCCGCGCCCGCTCTTTGCTGAGCAGCCTGTCAAATTCATGGGCAACCTGCCCTACTCTGCCGGTGGTGCCATTCTGGCTAATTTCCTGACATCGCCCTGCGCGGTTTCCCGGGCTGTGGTCATGCTGCAGAAAGAGTTCATTGACCGCATTCTGGCTCAGCCTGGTGACGAAGCCTACGGTCTGCTTTCCCTGCGTATCCAGATGGACTGGGTTCCCCGCGCGCTCAAGACCGTTCCGCCGGAAGCTTTCAACCCGCGTCCCAAGATTGACTCCACCGTCATGCTGCTCACGCCGCGTGACCCACGCAGTCTGCCACCGTATGACCACCGGCTCATGGATGAACTGATGCGCCGCTGCTTTGCCCAGCGCCGCAAGCAGATGCATAAGCAGCTGCCGGAATCTCCTGCCTGGAGCGATGTTTCCGCCCAGCTGGGTATCTCCCCCACGGCCCGCCCGGAAGAACTCGGATTGGAACAATGGGTGCGCCTCACAAACGCCTACGACCCGCACCCCCTGGCTCACGTTGCCCAGAATGATGACGAATTGTTCGATGTTGTGGACGAACAGGACGAGGTGCTGCGCCAGGCTTCCCGCAAGGAGGTGCATGATTCCGGGCTGATTCACCGCGCGGTTCACGTCCTCGTCTTCAACAAGAAACATGATTGCCTGCTTCAACAGCGCTCCCTGCTCAAGGACCGCCACCCCGGCGTGTGGGATTCCAGCGCGGCGGGGCATCTGGACGCCGGTGAGGATTATGATTCCGCAGCCCGCCGCGAGCTGGAGGAGGAACTCGGCATCACGGACACCAGAATCATCCGCCTCGGCACCCTGCCCCCCAGTGAGGATACCGGCATGGAGCATGTCGCTCTCTACGCCGCGCTCTACAACGGCCGGGTCCATTTCCCTGCGGCTGAAATCAGCGGGGTCATGCCCTTCCCGGCCAAGCTCATAGACCGCTGGCTTGCTGCCCGCCCGCAGGATTTTGCCAATTCATTCGCCGCCTGCTGGCAGATTGCCCGCACCATGCTCGGCGATGAGGCAGAATAAACGCCCGCACCCCATTTACCATGACAGCTTTTTCCCGGTAATTCTGATTGCTACCGGGATTTTTCTGACGCGATACATGCCCCCCTGGTGGGCTATCCGCTGGTTGAAAATGCTTGAAAAGTCGGTTCAGGAAGCGTACACTGACTTCATCACCCAAACCAGATAACAAGCACTACCATGGATAACGGCAGAATCACCCTCGCAGGCATTGGTTGCGGCTCCCGCACGCGCACCTACATGAAACTGGCAATGGAGTACCCGGAGCAATTCCGCATCGTTGCAGCAGCAGACCCGGTAACGGTCCGCGCAGAACAAGTCCGGGATTTCGCCCCGGAGCCGGAACGCAGCAGCATCCGCTTGTTCGCCAATGCTGATGAACTGCTCTCACAGCCGAAACTGGCAGATGTTGCCATCATCGGCACGCAGGATGACTACCATTTCGAACCCGCCAGACGCGCCCTGGAACTCGGGTATGACCTGTTGCTTGAAAAGCCCATCTCGAAAACCCTGCGCGAGGCGCTGGAATTGCGTGACCTTGCAGAAAAGCTCGGGCGCCGCGTTGCTATCTGCCACGTGCTGCGGTACACGCCGTTCTACAACACGATTCGCAATATCATCCGCAGCGGTGAACTTGGCGAAATCATGACCTTCAACGCCAACGAAGGCGTGGGTGCCTGGCATTTCGGGCATTCGTTCGTGCGCGGGCACTGGGGAAACAGCGCGAAATCCACCCCCATGATTGTTGCCAAATGCTGCCATGATATGGACATTCTCTCATGGCTGCTCAACCGCCCCTGCGAGCAGGTTTCCAGCTTTGGTGAACTCTCCTTCTTCCGCAAGGAATCCCTCTCTGCCCCTCGCCCCGAACGCTGCACCGACTGGACCACCCCCATTGGCGAAGACCCCTGGGATGCCCGCAAATACATTACTGATGATTCCTGCCGCCGCTGGCTCAAAATGGTTATGGATGGTGTGGATGATGCCTCACCGGAGGATATCACCGAATGGCTCAAGACCTCACCCTGGGGGCGCGATGCCTTCCAGTGCGGGGACAACGACCAACCAGATCATCTGGTTGCCATCCTGCGCTATCAGGGCGGTGTTACCGGCACCTTCACGATGACCGCTTTCGAGGAGGGCCGCCATATCGAAATCTACGGCACCAGAGCCAAACTCCGCGCCGGGGCGTTCTACAAGGAAAACGGCCCGGGCGAAATCACGATTACCGAGCATTTTTCCAAAAAAATGCGCAAGGTTGAAATTGCGGAAGCCGCAGGTGGTTACGCCGGTCACGGTGGGGGTGACTGGGGACTGGTAAGCAACCTGTACAATGATATGCGCGTTGTTGAGGATACGGCCCTCATGACCACGCCCATTCAGGCCAGCGCTCACTCCCACGTCATTGCCTTTGCGGTGGAACACGCCCGCCGCACCGGCGAGGTTGTCGATATCAAGGAGTTCGAACGCCGCGTTCTCGCCGGCGAGCTGAGCTACTAGCGAGCTGAACCACTAACTCACTGGTGGTGTTAATCCTAGATTACGTTAAGCTCCTGGGATAATAACTTATCGTATCAATCAGACTGTACGCAACCACACCTAGAGCACGGTGACTCTGCCTGAGCCCACTCCGTCTATTCCCGAGCCTGCCACTACGGCACTGAGCCTGCTGGATCTCTGCGGTCTTGCTGCTCGCCGCAGCAGCTGATGCGGGGCTGACTGTCTTTAACAAGATGGAATGAACCGGCTGCCCGCAAACCGGGCAGCGGATTTTTTTCGTCCACTTCGCGCGGCGGGATTACTACTCTTCCGGTGGCAGGATTGCCTGCATATCTGCCGGTAATTCACTTTCCACCGTAATCATCTCACCCCGCCAGGGGAAAGAAAGCCGGCAGGCATGCAAGGCATGACGGGGCAGAATAAGCCGCCGCTGCAAATCCTCAGACCAGCCGGAGGCAATGAAATCTAGATAGCAGGACTCATCACCGCCATATATCTTATCCCCCACCAGCGGGTGCCCCAGGTAGGCTGCATGCACTCGTATCTGGTGCATACGCCCGGTATAAGGAAGACAACGCAGCAATGCCGAATTCCGCCCCCGTCGCAGCACTTCAAATTCCGTACGGCAGGCTTTTCCCGCCGGATGACAACACTGCCGCACGTGGATTCTGGTGGGGGCCACCTCCTCCATGCGCAAGACGGGCTCTGCACAGCACGCCTTCTGCCAGAGCGGGACTCCTTGCACCACCGCCGCATATTCTTTTTGAAGCAAGCGGTCCTGCATTGCTTTGCCAAGCTCACGGGCCGCCTCTGCCGTCTTGGCAACCAGGGTGATGCCGCTGGTCTCGCGGTCCAGCCGATTAATGAGGGACACCTGCCCCCCGGTGGCTAATTCATACACCAGCAGTTCCTGCAAGCCATGCCAGAGCGTCGGCTCGTTTTTCTCACCGGTCGGATGCGTCAGCAGCGGGGCGGACTTATCCACCACAAGAACTCCGTCATCCTCGTAGAGAACTCGGAATTCCGGCACCACTGCAATGGGCATATCATAACTCATGAAAAGATAGCAGGATTTATTTCAACCCATTCCCCTGGCTGCAAATCCAGGTCCTCCAGGCGAAGAGGGCCGATTGCCACGCGCTCCAGGGTCAGCACCGGGCTCCCCACGGCTGCGAGCATGCGGCGAACTTGGTGGTACCGCCCCTCGTGCAGGGTCAACCGTCCCGCGCATTCTGATTCCAGCACCAGCTCTGCGGGCAGGCATGGGGTGCGCTCCCCTTGCAGCATGAACTCACCGCTCGCAAATAACGCCACTGCCTCTGCCGGCACGGGCTCCTCGGTTGTAAACGCATACACCTTGGGAACATGGCGCTTCGGGCTGGTCTGTGCATGCTCAAACGCGCCATCATCCGTCAGCAGCAGCAGGCCGGAGGTCTCCTTATCCAGACGCCCCACCGTATTGACGCACGGATTGCGGCGCAACCACTGGGGCGGCAGCAAATCATACACCAGTTCACCTTCCTCCTTGTGGCTGCAGGTGCAACCCAGCGGTTTGTTCAGAGCCACATACAGCCCCTTGGGAAATTCCACCGGCTCACCATCCACCAGCACGTCCTCCGGCTCCACCTTCTCATTCGGTGACTTGACCTGCACACCACGGTGAGTGACGCGACCGCGTTTCAACCACTGCGCCACCTCGCGCCTGCTGCAATACCCAAACCGGCTTAAAAGTGCATCTGTTCTCATGCCAGAGGCATTGTGCCATACTTTTTTGAAAAAACAAGGTTGAAATTCCAAAGCTTTTGTGGTAGAAGTAACCCAGAAACATTGGTCCGCAATGTTCGCGCATCGCGTGCCCGGAATTTACTACATCTCAATCTTCTCTTATGGCTATCACTATCATTACCGAGCGTCAGCTGGCCGCAGACCAGCAGGGTCTGTGGAAAAAGGCTCTTGAGTCTGTGCAGACCAAGAACTACAAATACGCGGTTACTATTCTCAAAACCCTGGTTAAGCGCGTTCCCGGGTTCCTGGAGGGACGCAAGCTACTGCGCGCCTGCGAGGTGAAGTCCACCCCGGAAGCAGGTCGCAAGACCTCCCTTTTCGGCGGGCTCCGCATGTCCACCACCCGCAAGGACCCTGAAGCTGTTCTGGTGAACATTGAGGATGAGCTGGAGCGTGACCCCTACTCCGTTTCCGCAAATGAAGCGCTCTTTGCCGCTGCCAATGATTTAAACCTGCCTGAAATTGCAGCATTTGCGCTGGAAACCATCTGCCAGGGCATGCCCAATGACAAAAAGCACCTCAACCTGCTTGCCAACCACTACATCAGACACGAACAATTCGCTGAAGCTGCGGAAACGTACCGCCGCGTTCTCAAGATTGACCCGACAGACCCCATCGCTATGCGCGGTGAGAAGGACTGCTCTGCCCGCGCCACCATGAAGCAGGGCAACTGGGAGAGCAAGGGCGACTTCCGCTCCAAGATGAAGAACGCCAATGCCACGGCTGACCTGGAAAGCGCTGATAAGATGGGTCTGACCCGTGCTGAACTTGAAGCCCGCCTGGCCCAGCTTTCTGAACAGTATGCTCTGGATTCCACCAACCTGCCCGTTGTGAAGGACATCGCTTCCGTTTACGAGCAGATGGAGGACTATGCCAACGCTTATTCCTTCTACGCATACGCCTACCAGCTCGGTGGTTCTGCCGACGTTGCGCTGAATGACAAGGCCATGGCTATGCACGAAAAGGCCATGCAGGCTGAAATTGAATATTATGAGCAGGTGCTGGCTGCTGACCCGACCAACGAGGAGGCTGCTGCAACCCTCGCCCAGCGTAAGGCTGAGATTGCTCAGGCCGTGGTGGCTGATGCACGCGCCCGCGTAGAAGCCAACCCCACCGATGCCCAGCTGCAGTTCAAGCTGGGGCAGGCTCTGTTCGACGCAGGCGAATACACCGAAGCCATTCCCGCCCTGCAGCGCGCCCGCACCAACCCGAACATCCGCATCAAGTCCATGCTCATGCTCGGCAAGTGCTACCACGCCAAGAAGATGGTGGATATGGCCATTCGCCAGCTGGAAGATGCAGACAAGGAGCTGCTCACCATGGACGATACCAAGAAGGAAGTGCTTTACATGATTGGCGTTCTCTACGAGGAAGCCGGCAACAAGGAAAAGAGCATCGAGACCCTCAAGGCTATCTACGAAGTGGATTACGGTTACAAGGACGTTGCTTCCCGCGTGGAGTCCGCCTATTCGTAATGGATTCCCACTCCGCGTTTCCTTTACCCACGGCCCGGAATGCTCCGGGCCGTCTGCTTTCTCATTCACGCAAAAATCGCCCATGTGACGTGGATTTGACTTGACAAAAAGCCCATTTTTCTGCCACTAATAGAAACAGCGGAGCGCCCAAGCCCCACAAGATTTTCCTGCCATGTCCAAGACTCTCATCATAGCCGAGAAACCCAGCGTTGCCTCAGATTTAGCCCGAGTGCTGGGAAAGCAACTGGGTAAGTTCAAGAAAGATGACTCCACCCAGAGTTTCTCTAATGATACGGTCATCATCACCTCTGCCGTGGGTCACCTGGTTGAGCAGAAGAAACCGCAGACAGAGGATGGTAAAAGCCTTCCCTGGAAAATGGAGTATCTGCCGGTAATGCCCCGGAACATGGAGCTGGAGCCCATTGATAAATCTGCTGACCGGCTCCGCAAGGTTCTCAAGCTGGCAAAAAGCAAAGAGGTCACGTCTGTCGTGAATGCATGCGATGCTGGCCGCGAGGGTGAGCTTATTTTCCGTAACATTATCCGCTACGGTAAAATCAAGAAGCCAATCCGCCGGCTCTGGATGCAGAGCATGACGGATGATTCCATCATGGAGGCGTGGAACTCCCTCAAGAGTGATGAGGAGATGCTGAACCTGGCAGATGCCGCAGTCTGCCGCAGTGAGTCTGACTGGCTGGTGGGGCTGAACAGCACGCGCGCGCTTACGGCGCTGCAGAGCGGTGTCGGCGGTTTCAATGTGACCCCCACAGGGCGCGTACAGACGCCCACCCTGGCGCTGCTGGCTGCCCGCCAGAAAGATATTCTTGCATTTGAACCGGAAACCTATTTCGAAGTGCATGCCACTTTCTCAGCCAAGGGCGGCAGCTACGAAGGCCGCTGGTTTGACCCCGCATGGAAAAAGAATGAGAAAGCCCCCCAGCGCTCCCGTGAGCGCCTGTGGGACGCCGCCACGGCTGCTGCTATTGCAGAGCGTTGCCAGGGGCAGCAAGGCACCGTCATTGAAACGCGCAAGCCGGTTTCCATGCCTGCGCCCCTGCTCTTCGATCTGACCTCCCTGCAGAAGGAAGCCAGCAACCGTTTCGGTTTTTCCGCGCGGCGCACCTTGCAGATTGCCCAGGAATGCTACGAAAAGCACAAGGTTCTCACCTATCCGCGTACAGATTCCAAATTCCTGCCGAATGACTACTTGAAGGTAGCAGCACGCACGGTGAGTGCCATTGCTGAAAACATGCCGGATTTTGCCCCCTTTGCGACTGGTATTCTGGAAAGCAGCAGCGTGCGCCCCAATAAGCGCGTTTTTGACAGCTCAAAGGTCAGCGACCACTTCGCTATCATCCCGACGGGTAAGTTTGCCAATCTTACCGGGGATGCCGCCCGCATCTTCACTTTGGTCGTGCAGCGTTTCCTGGGTGTTTTCATGCCCAATGCGGAATACGAGGACACTGAGCGCACGACGGTCATCAGCCGCAGTAATGATCATTTCTACACCCACGGCCGCGTCATGCTCACCCCCGGCTGGCGGGCGTTATACGGTCCGGACAAGCGCAAGAAGGACGAACTCTGCCCGGTATCAGCCAAGGAACAAGTCAAGGCGGTCAAGGTGGATTCCAAGGCAGACCAGACCAAGGCGCCGGCAGCCTATACGGAAGCAACGCTGCTCACGGCCATGGAGACGGCCGGTAAGCTGGTGGATGATGAAGACCTGGCGGATGCCATGAAGGAACGTGGTCTTGGCACCCCTGCCACCCGCGCGGCTATTATTGAAGGGCTTATTACCCAGGAGTATATTGCCCGCGAAGGCAAGGAGCTGATGGCTACGCGCCGCGGCATGGATCTCATTGACCTGCTGGGCAAAATCGGCCTCAGTACGCTTTCCAGCCCTGAGCTTACCGGGGAATGGGAATACCGGCTCAAGCAGATGGAAAACGGCAAGCTGGACCGCGATTCGTTCATGAAGGATATCCGCTCATACACGACGGATATTGTGGAGGCGGTGCGCGATTATATGCAGAATGGCAAAAATCCGGATCTGGAACTCACCTGCCCCGCCTGCGGCGCAAAGGGGCTTGGCAGCAGGGTTGACGCCATTTCCTGCAACAGTTGCAAGTTCCGGATTCGACGTGTTCACGCCGGACTCACCCTCACGGATGACCAGCTCTGCGAACTCATCAGCCAGCAGAGTCTGCCCATCATGGAGGGGTTCCGCTCGAAATTCGGCAAACCTTTCAAGGCGGGGCTGCGTCTTGTTGCACCGCAAACAGCCCGCAGCACCTGGAAGGCTGAGTTCTACTTCGATTCTGACCGGAGCAATGACACCAAGGCAGAGGAAACGCCTGCCCGGAATGCCGGGGTGGTGCTTGTTCTGAACCAGGGTGAGCTTGAGTTGCAGGTGAATGATAAGCAGTGGAGTGTCCCGGAGTTCAGCCAGGCGAGTGGGCGTAAGGGTTTTACGATGTCCCGCAACATTCTCGGGAAGGATATTGATGATTCTGTTCTGCGCCAGGTTCTCAGCACCGGCAAGAGCGAGCTGCTCACCGGCTTTGTGTCCCAGCGCACGAACCGCGCATTTGATGCCTTCCTGGTTCTGGACGAAAAGAAGGGCAATGTGAGCTTTGAGTTCCCCCCGCGTGAACCCCGCCAGAAAGGCAGCAAGGAGAAGGCTGATAAGAAGTTTACGGCTGCCTCTGCCACGGCTGAGGACCTGAGCAAAGGCACTAACCATGGGCTGGTCAAGGTTAAGGGCAAGGGCGAATATGAGCTGATTGAAACGGAGTCAGCCTGGCATGTGAATGGGCTCGTTTTTGGCAAAACCCGCAAGCCGCTCGTCATCCCCCACAGCATGTGTGAGGTGGAACTCCCCGTCACCACGGTTGTGCAGCTGCTGACCAAAGGTAAGACTGACCTCATCAAAGGCTTCACCAGCCACAAGAGCGGTAAGCAGTTTGATGCCTACCTCGTGTTCAACGCATCTACAGGACGGGTCACTTACGAATTCCCGCCCAGAAAATAACCAGCTCACGCGCCTATGGGTGCCTTCCGCAAGATTTCCGGTTATTTTGACCCCTTCACCACGGGTATCATCATCTGTCTTGTGCTGGGCATTCTCATCCCCTGCCAGGGGGGTGGGGCTGTGTTCTTTGATGAGCTGACGAATGCCGCCATTGTGCTTCTCTTCTACCTGTATGGTGTCAAACTGTCCAGGAAGTCAGTTGTTGAGGGTCTGCTTAACTGGCGACTGCAAAGCATGGTCTTTGCCTTTACCTTTGTATTCTTCCCGGTGGTCACCCCCATGCTGCGCCCAGTATTTGAACCGCTTGTCGGCGCGGCGCTTTTCTCAGGATTGATTTATGTAGCCTGCCTGCCTTCCACGGTGCAAAGCAGTATTGCCTTCACCTCCATTGCCGGAGGCAACGTGCCGGCTGCGGTCTGTTCTGCCTCTGTCTCCAGCCTGCTGGGCGTTTTTCTCACGCCCTTTCTGGTCAGCCTGCTGCTGGCGGCTGAAGGGAATGGCACCCAGGTTGGTCTTGATACCGTGCTGAAAATCTGCTATCAGATTCTCATCCCATTCATAGCCGGGCAGCTCAGCCAGCCCATCCTCCGCAAGTGGGTTCTGCGGCACAAAACGCTCATCGGCTGGAATGATAAAGCAACTATCTGGCTGGTTGTCTATACGGCATTTTCCAATGCCACAAGCGGCGGGTACTGGAACGAACTTCACGCCAGCCAGCTGGCAGGCCTGGTGCTTGCCTGCTGTATACTTCTTGGTATCATGTTTCTGGTTACGTGGTACAGCAGTAAGCTGCTTGGGTTCAACCGGGAGGATCGCATCACCATCGTTTTTTGCGGCTCCAAGAAAAGCCTGGCCGTCGGGGCGCCTATGATGATGGCCATTTTCGGCACACTGGATAATAACCTCCTGCTGCCGCTGATGATTTTCCACCAGGTGCAGCTCATGCTCTGCGCCCACCTGGCACGCCGCTGGCAAAAAAGCGACTCCGCAGGCTATTGATTGACTTTTCAGGCATTTGCAACTATAATCACGCCGCAGTATGGAAACAACAGAAGGATTTGTTCGGTGGTCGGTCTCTCACTGGGGCGCCGTTATCTCAACGGTTGTCGTTACCCTTGCCCTTATCGGGTTCTCTTTACGGCAGCCTCTGGAAATCCGCCAGAAGGTTGCCCGGTGTCTGGCGGCTGTTGTGGGGTGTATTTACCTGTCGGATAGTGCGTATATTCTCATATCCCAGCACCATGGAAGCTGGGAGAACAACATTCCGCTCCATTTCTGCAGCATGATGCTGATTGTTGCCACTTTTGCCTTGTGGACACGCAACAAAACGGCCTGCTGGGTGCTGTACTTCGGTGCGCTGACGGCATGTCTTCAGGGCTTGATTACCCCGGCGCTGGATAAAGATTTCCCCACGCTGCGTTACTTCCTGTTTTTCAGCCTGCATGGCATCCTGATGCCGGCGGCTCTGGCGGTTCCCCTGCTGCTGGGTATGCGCGCGCGTTTCAAGAATGTTGTGGTGAGCCTGCTGCTCATGGATGCCTACCTGGTTTGCGTGCATCCCATCAATCTTCTGCTGGGCACAAATTACGGGTTCACCATAAAAAGCCCGGTTCCCGGGTGCATTCTGGACTTCATGGGGCCCGCGCCGTGGTACTACCTGTTATTGCAGATTCCTGCGCTGTGCTTGTTCAGCCTTCTGTACCTGTTTGTCAGGAAAAAGAAATCCTGTTCCACTTAATTCATGGAACAGGATATTGAGAGTGTTTTACGCAGTGGGGTCAGGCTCCCAGCAATTTGAGAATTTTCTCGCGCACTGCGTCGTCCTGCACGTCTCTGGCATAGGTTGCAGCTTTTGAGCCTTCATCATCCGTCAGCTCGGAATCTGCACCCGCGGCCAGCAGGCGCTCCACCAGTGTATCAAAACCGGACCAGGCGGCTATCATAAGCGGCGTGACTCCATTCGCATTGATGGCATCCACCGTGGCACCATGCTCCAGAAGCAATGCCACAATTTCCGGCCGGTTGTCACGCACGGCAAAATGCAAGGGTGTTTCACCATCATGATTACTGGCGTTCACCTTGGCATTATGCAGCAGCAGAACCCGGGCCACGTCCAGGTACCCCTCGGCTGAGGCGACCATCAGCGCCGTTGTTCCGTCATCGGATACCGCTTCCACACACGCACCGTGTTCAATCATGCGCTGAACAGCAAGTGCATCCCCCACCTTCACCCATTCAGCCAGCAAGGCTGTCTCCTCCGGTGCCAGTTGCGCCGGTGTCGGGATATGGGGGTTCAGCGCCACGACCGCGATCACGCCCAGGGCCGCGAAACACCCTGCCACTATCGGTATGCTGCGTATATTCATATATGTGAGAACTGTTAGTAAGATACTGCGCTCCGGGCGTGGAGTCAAGCCGATTCACCTCCCTATGGCAGAATGATACTGGCTTTCTCTACGCCGGAATTTGCGCATGCTAGCACTTACGCAAGCGTCTCCAGAACCTTGCGTAGAATATCCAGACCGTCGCTCAGCGTATCCTCCGGCACATTCAGCGCAGGTATGATGCGGAGGGTATCCGGACCTGCCGGGCATGCAAGCAAACCGGCTTCACGGCAGAGATTATTCACATGCGATGCCGGAGTCTGGCCTGCCGGCACCTCAAAGGAACCCTGGCGGAGTCCTACACCACGCAAAAGCCCGAGACCGCGCACTGTTTCCACACAGGGGAGGTTCCAGCCCTCCACCGTTGTCTTAATCAGATTACCCAGGCGGGCGGCGCGCTCCACAAGCCCCTGCTCCAGCACCTCGCTTACCACGGCGAGTGAAGCCGCACAGGCCAGCGGTGTACCACCAAAGGTGGAACCGTGGGAACCCGCGTTCATGATGGAGGAAAGCGGCGTTCCTTCCGCATCGATGGCGCGGTTGCTCACCCAGAAACACCCCATCGGGAAACCACCGCCAATGCCCTTGGCGCAGGAGACCAGGTCCGGCTGCACCTCCGGGCAGACCGCCTTCCACCCCATCGTGGTGCCGCAGCGCCCCACGCCACACTGCACCTCATCCATCATCAGGAGCAAATCATGCTCTTTGCAAAGTGCTGCCACACCGCGCAGGAAGTCCTCTGTGGCGGGATTCACGCCGCCTTCTCCCTGTACAGCTTCGAGCATGATACCACAGGTCACCGGGGAAATAGCGCTGCGCAGCGCCTCCAGGTCGTTAAAATCAACATATTTGAATCCGGTAAGCAAGGGATCAAATTCCACCTGCACCTTCTCCTGCCCGGTTGCAGCCAGGGTACCCAAGGTGCGCCCGTGGAAGCTCTTGTTGAACGTAATCACCTCATAACGGGGTGCCCCATCTGCCGCGGGGCGGCGGTGACCAAAACGGCGAGCCGTCTTAATCATCCCTTCGTTACCCTCTGCACCGGAATTGCAGAAAAACACCCGGCCAGGTATGCCGATGAGTTTTTCCACCACCAGTTCCGCCAGCTGAGCCTGCCCGGGAATTCCGTACAGGTTGGAACAATGCATCAAAGTGCTGGCCTGATTGGTGATGGCCTGCACCACCCGCGGGTGACAATGCCCCAGCGAACAGGTTGCTATGCCAGCGCAAAAATCCACATATCGGCGACCTTCCGTATCATACAGGTAAGAGCCCTCACCCCGCGCGGCATCAAACGGCGCACGCCCATACGTTGGCAAAACATACTGATCGTTCATAACACGACCAATCTACACCCAGGCATCCGATTTGTCAATGCGCAAGACTGCCTCCGCCTCATTTGCCCCACATGTGTCCTGCCTGCTTTCCGCCTCACAGCCCCGAAAAAGCAAACCCGGGAGACTCGTCAAAGCGAATCTCCCGGGTTCAGAAATGCTGGCTCTATGGAGTCAGCTGGCAAGGTTTAGCCCTTGCAGCAGCAGCAGCAGATGCTGTCGCCCAGCTTCTTCATAGCCTCGGCAGCGCGGTTGGAGTAACCCCATTCGTTGTCGTACCAGCCGCAAACCTTCACCATGTTGCCGCCCACCACATAGGTGAAGCCAGCGTCAAAGATGCAGGAGTGGGGGTTGGAAACGATGTCCTGGAGAACGAGGTCCTCTTCG
>JAZRJB010000109.1:0-5819 GCA_045645565.1 Akkermansia sp.
GCCAACTACATCGCCAAGCGTCTGGAGAACTACTTCCCGACCCTGTACTCGGGCGAGGGTGGTCTGGTGGCTCACGAGTGCATCCTGGACACCACCATCATGCTCGGCAAGAGCCACCTCTCCGTGGACGATATGGCCAAGCGCCTCATGGACTACGGCTTCCACGCCCCCACCATGAGCTTCCCCGTGCACGATACCCTCATGGTGGAACCCACCGAGTCCGAAAGCAAGGCTGAGCTCGACCGCTTCATCGAGGCCATGATTGGTATTCACGGTGAAATGACCGCCGTGGCAGAAGGCAAAGTGCCTGCCGATGACAACGTGATGGTGAACGCCCCGCACACGGCCCTGGCCGTGACTGCTGATGAGTGGAATCACTCCTACACCCGCCGCGAGGCTGCCTATCCCGCCCCTGGCCAGCTGCTGCACAAGTTCTGGCCCGGCTGCTCCCGCGTGGACAACACCTACGGCGACCGCAATTTCTGCTGCTGCTGCGATACCCTCGCCCAGTGCGAGCTGTAAAGAGCCAGTCAATCAGTAATTGATTTCACACCAGAGCCGGGGGGAAATCCCCGGCTCTGATTGTTGTGCGGAAGGGCGCGTCCCTTGCCGCTTATGTTTACGGAAGGGCAGAGCGATTCATGCCTCACCATCAAGCGAACGATAAGAAAAAAGGGCTGGAGAGAATCCAGCCCTTTTTCCTGAAGCCCGGAGAACCCGGAGCAGATGCTTACCAGCATTGCAGGTCGTCTGCAATGTCGGGCATCTTTTCTTTAGTGAAAACGGGGTCGCTGATGCCCTGACGCTTTTGGGCGCGGTAGTCTTCCAGCAGACGGAAGGCATATTTGCCCAGCATGACGATGGCAATCAGGTTGCAGATGGTCATGAGCCCCATGAAGAGGTCCGCCAGGTTCCATACCAGGTTGAGGCTGGCAACGGAGCCGAAGAATACCATGCTGGCAACGATGACTCGGTAGAGAGTCAGAACCCAGGGCTTTTTGCTGAGGTACTGGATGTTGGCTTCGCCGTAGTAATAGTTACCCAGCACACTGCTGTAGGCAAAGAAGAAAATGGCGACGGCCACGGCAATGTTGCCCCATGAGCCGATTTGTTGGCTGAGAGCCATCTGGGTGAGTTTGATGCCGTTTGCAGCTCCTGCGTAGTCCACCCCGCTTACCAGAATGATGAAGGCTGTGCAGGAACAGATGATGAGCGTGTCGCTGAATACGCTGATGGCCTGAACTTTACCTTGTTTGACCGGGTGGGATACATCTGCCGTTGCGGCAACATTGGGGGCAGAACCCATGCCAGCCTCGTTGCTGTACAGACCGCGGCGGATACCTTGCTGGATGGCTGCACCTACGCCGCCGGCAAGTCCCTGTTCCCAGCCGAAGGCGTGGGAGAGAATGAGGTTGAGGACATGCGGGATTTCGGTGATGTTCATGGAAATGACCACCAGTGCCAGGGCAATGTAACCCAGGGCCATGACGGGGACAATGATGCTGCTGACCCGGGCGATGCTCTGGATACCGCCAAAAATAATCACCAGAGTGATGAGGGTGAGAACACCGCCCATGCAGGCCGGAGAAATGGCAAATGCTTCCTCGAATGCCTGGCAGATGGTGTTACTTTGCACGGAGTTGAATGCAAAACCGAACGTGAAGATAAGAAGAACGGAGAAGATGGCACCCATCCATGGTTTCTTGAGGCCTTTGCTCATGTAATAAGCCGGACCACCAATGAATGATTTTTCACCGCGGATTTTGTAGAGCTGGGCAAGGGCGGATTCAACAAAGGCGCTGCTGGCGCCCAGGAATGCAATGAGCCACATCCAGAATACTGCACCAGGACCGCCCATGGCAATGGCTACGGCCACACCTGCCAGGTTGCCCGTGCCTACACGGCTGGCAATGGATATGGCAAATGCCTGGAAAGAGGAGACGCGTTCGATTCCTCTTTCCTTGTTGCTGCGGTTGCGGAACATGACGGGGAGTTCCCGCAGCATGGTGATTTGTACAAATTTGCAACGAATGGTGAACCATACGGCGCAGGCTATCAGCATAGCCACCAGTACGTAGGTCCAGAGGATTCCGTTTGCCCAATCGACGATTTGTGTGATTATTTCCATGTGGTGGGGTCAGTAAGTCCGCAGTAGTGTATCAGTTTTTTATTGTAAATCAAGCTTTTAATGAAGTAGCGCTTTGTAGCATAAAATATGCCGCCTTCAACAGAGTGAAAGCGGCTGCTTCGTTCCGGAATATCGGGGAGGATTAATCCAATGCTCCTGAGATATACAGGAAAGCGGTGATACAGGCAACCAGTACCAGCAATAATACCAGAGCGAGCAGAGCTGCGAGAATGGAACGCTTGCTCGATAATTTCAGCATCTTCTGACCTAATTTGTACTGAATGACGGCAAAAATAACCGTGGAGACAATAGACGGTATGTCGACGCCTGAAAACCTCTCTAAGACTGCGAGAACCGTAGCCAGCCCCAAGGCCAGAGCCAGGGCAACGGCGCTTGTCTTGATAATGGCACCCTGGCTGCTCAATTTGTATGAGACAAGGGTGAACGAAAGGTAGATGACGGTGAAGAGCGCTACAATCGCCGCCAGTAATATTGTAATCGGGCCCATGGTTACAGATAAAGTTCAGCTTGTTTGGGTTCAGTCGCCACGGCAGTGAGGCGCGCTGTGAATGCCTCCACCATCGGGGGGGGCAGGATTCGAGCCTTGCGTGGGCAGATGGCTACGCAGCGCATGCAGAGAATGCACCTGGTGGCATCTGTGCTGCGCGGATTGCCTTGCGGAATGGCTCCTGTGGGGCATTTGATGGCACACATGCCGCAGCCGCCACAGGCTTCTGTTACCAATGGAGTAGCAGGCATCTGGGGCAGGGGGCGGTATTCTGCATTGCCGGGAACTTCAACGGTTCCGGGCTGAAGGGGCATGAGCTTGGCTTCCACCGCAGAGCCGAACTCAATGGCTTTTGCCAGGTCTGCGGAATCCGGTCGGGCCGCGGCAATGCTGCGGATGATGCTGTGTTCGGCAATGAAGGCAGCTGCCGCAATGACCGGGCAACCCATACCCGTGAGCGTGTTTCGGAGTTCGAGCAGAGCGTCTTCATAAGCGCGGTTGCCGTATACCACCACCGCGATGGCAGGATTGCCAGCCGTTTTCAGTGATTTGAGGCGCTCTACCGCAATGGCGGGAAGCCGCCCGCCGTATACAGGAAGCACAACCAGCAAGGGAACCCCTGCTGGCAGGGTGACGGACTGCACCGCCTCGCATAAATCAATGCGGGTGACCATGCGGGCGCCGGCAATGGCTGCTGCAATTTTAGATGTACCCCCGGTGGGGCTGAATACGGCGGAAATCCAGTTTTTCATACCGGCGTTCATTCTATCATGTCGTATGGGACAAATCAAACATAATTCTCTTTGTTCATCGTATATTCTGATGACTGGGAGTGAGGGGCAAGCTGTAGAAAGTGCGCATTTTTGCATTGCCTGTACCCCTATTGGTGAATCCTGGCGGGGTAATAAGATTGACACGGGCTGATATTTGTGGTAAGTCTGTGGCTCACTTTGCCGAGATATCAATGCGTAATATAATGAGAAAGCTTTTTATTTTGCTGCTTGCCGTGGTGGCCACCCTGGCCATGCAGAGTTATGGGACAACCGAGGCGCCGGTAGCGGATGCCGCAGCGGCTGTCACTGAGGTGACAAAGTCACCCTTATGCGGGACAATATGGTCGCTGGCTCCTGCCGTGTTCGCCATTGCGCTGGCGCTGGTGTTCAAGGAGGTGTATTCTGCGCTTTTTGCAGGTGTCGTACTCGGGGCTTGCTTTGTGACTCAGTTTGCGCCATTGGAAACGGTGGACTTTGTGGTGAATCAGGGGCTTATCGAGGGTATGAAAGCCACCACGGGCGTGTTTATCTTCCTGGTGATTCTGGGCGCATTCGTCTGCATGATTAACAAGACGGGTGCGGCTTATGCGTTCGGTCAGTGGGCGCAGTCTCACATCAAGTCCCGTATCGGTAGCCAGCTGGCTACATTCTTTCTTGGTGTTCTGATTTTCATTGATGACTACTTCAACTGCCTGGCTGTGGGCAGCGTGATGCGTCCTGTGACGGATGCCAAGCGAGTTTCCCGCGCCAAACTGGCCTTCATTATTGATGCCACGGCGGCCCCGGTGTGTATGATTGCCCCCATTTCGAGCTGGGCGGCAGCGGTTTCCCAGTATTCCGCCGGAACGGGGTATAACGGGTTGGAGCTTTTCATTCAGGCAATACCGTACAATTTCTATTCGCTGCTGGCGCTCTGCTTTGTGGTGATGCTGATTCTGATGCGCCTTGACTACGGTCCCATGGCTCGCTACGAGCGCAATGCCATTGAGAAGGGAGATTTGCATACCGTGGTGCCGGAGCAGGTGATGCAGGAACTGGAGGAACGGAGCCCGCGCCGCGGCAAGCTGGCAGACCTTGTGTTGCCGGTGCTGATGCTCATTGCTCTGGAAACTTTTGCCCTGGTTTATGTGGGCGGTATTATGGAGGGTAAGTCCTTTGCCGAGGCGCTGAGCGATACGGATGCGACCGTGGGCCTGCCCTGGGGTGCTGTCATTGCCCTGGTGCTGGCTGTTGCTTTCTACCGCATCCGCGGGGTGATGAGCTTCCGCACCGCCATGCGCTGCATCCCTGAGGGCTTTATCGCCATGGTGCCGGCCATTCTTATCCTGACCCTGGCCACGGCGCTCAAGAACGTGACCACGGCGCTGGAAGCCCGCGAATTCATTGCCTGCCACATGGAACACTCCGCCTCTGGTCTGGTGAATTTCCTCCCGGCTGCTATCTTCGTGGTAGCTGGTATTCTGGCTTTCTCCACCGGCACCTCCTGGGCTACTTTCGGTATTCTTATTCCTATTGTGGTGAGTACCTTCGACCCCACCAGCCCGCTCATGTTCATCGGCATGTCTGCCTGCCTTGCCGGCGCAGTGGCCGGTGACCACTGCTCCCCGATTTCTGATACCACCATCATGTCCAGCGCCGGTGCTCAGTGTGACCACCTGAGCCACGTGTCCACCCAGCTGCCGTATGTGCTCACTGTATCCGCCGTGTCCTTTGCCGCCTTCCTGCTGGCGGGTTTCGTGCACAACTGGTTCATCGTGTTCCCGCTGGCTCTGGGCTCGCTCTTTGTTACCATGCTGGTAATCAAAAAGCGCTGCAGCAAGTGCCGGAACTGATTTTTCCACCGAGAGATAATGAAAATCCCTGCCGCATCTCAGCAGCAGGGATTTTTTATGATTATTTGTGATAAGTGACGCTTTGGAAGCAATTGTCGGAGCGTGGGGCTTGAGTCCCACGCGCAAAAACTTCAAACCATTATTTGCAGAATCATGTTGCAGAAAGCTTCATCAGTTACCATGAGGCGGAAAAAGAACATGACAAGCAGAACCGAAATTCCGAGAAAGATGCCGATGGATGTCCAGGCCTGCTTCTTGGTTTGCTGCAGCTGTCGGCGTCCCATATGGTATATAATAAGCGCAGTGATGGGAATGCCAACGCTGCTGGATATGCCGACGAATCCGGCAAGTATGCCGGCCAACATGCAGTACCCCGTTACCACGAATGAGACGTGAAGTATCTGCTTCTGGGACACATAGCGGCGTGATACGGGGAGATAGGCCAGGTAGATGCTCAGAAACTGCAGGGTTACGCCTACTGCTGTGACGATGAAGAAAAACATTGTGTTCATGGGAAATCTGTGGGGAACAGACCAATCTACCATGAAGCGGCTGTAAAATCAAACAGAAACGCCCCC
>JAZRJB010000110.1:0-6855 GCA_045645565.1 Akkermansia sp.
GTGTTTGTGGTGGGGGTGAGTTGCTGGTATCTGCTGCGCGGCAGGCATGGGGAGTTTGCCCGGTCCAGTATGAGGGTGGCGGCGTGGTTCGGTCTGGTGGCGGCGCTGCTGACGGCTTATACCGGGCACCAGAGCGGGCGAGATATTGCGCTGCACCAGCCGATGAAGCTGGCGGCGGCCGAAGGTTTGTACGAGGGGGGCACGGACCAGGGCCTGGTGGTGGCGGCGGTGCTGAGGCCGGGGGTGGACTGGGCGGCCCCGGGGCAGAAGAGTCCGTTCCTTTTCAATATAGAGCTTCCGTATGGTCTTTCGTTCCTGGCTACGCACGATGTACATGGCTTTGTGCCGGGGATTCGCGATTTGCTGGAGGGGGGATACAGGCTGCCGGATGGCTCTGTGGCGCTTTCTGCTGCGGAGAAGATGGAGCGAGGCCGCAAGGCGATTGCGGCGCTGGCTGCTTACCGCGCGGCTAAGGATGAGGTGGAAAAAGCGGCTGCGCTGGAGACGCTGCGGGCGAATTTTGCTTACTTCGGCTATGGGTATCTGAGCAGGCCGGGGCAGCTGGTGCCGCCGGTGCCGCTCACGTTTTACGGCTTCCGTATCATGGTGATGCTGGGGGGGTATTTTATTGTGCTTTTTGCCGGGGTGCTGTTGTTCGGCAAGTGGATTTGCCGGTGGAAGCCGGTGCTGTGGGCGGTGGTGCTTACCACGCCGCTGGCCTGGCTGGCTAGCCAGGCAGGCTGGGTGGTGGCTGAGGTGGGGCGCCAGCCCTGGGCTATTCAGGGGCTGCTGCCGAATGTGGCGGCTGTTTCACGCCTGGATGTGGGGGCGGTGCAGACGACTTTCTTTATTTTCCTGGGCTTGTTCACGCTGCTGCTGCTGGCGGAGCTGAGTATCATGGGCAAGGCCATAGCTGAAGGTCCGGAGGAGTGAATAAGGATTAGTGAATAGTGAATAGTGAATAGTGAATAGTGAATAGTGAATAGTGAATAGTGAATATGGATGAGTTATTTTTGTTGCAGCATTATTGGTGGTTCCTGGTTTCGTTGCTGGGGGCTTTGCTGGTTTTTCTGATGTTTGTACAGGGCGGGCAGTCGCTTATCTGGACGCTGGGGCGCACGGAGGAGCACCGCCGCATGCTTCTGCTGGCTACGGGGCGCAAGTGGGAGCTGACTTTTACGACGCTGGTGACGTTCGGCGGGGCGTTTTTTGCATCCTTCCCTTTGTTTTACAGCACGAGTTTCGGCGGGGCATACTGGGTCTGGGTGCTGATTCTGCTCTGTTTTGTGCTGCAGGCGGTTTCGTATGAGTTTCAGCTCAAACGCAGTAATTTGCTTGGCATGAATACGTACCGCGTGTTTCTGTTTGCAAATGGGGTGCTGGGGCCGCTGCTTATTGGCACGGCGGTCGGCACCTTCTTTACCGGGGCGGAGTTTGTGGTGGATAAAGCGGCGGTGACGAATCCTGCCATGCCGATTATTTCCCGCTGGGCAACGCCACTGCACGGGCTGGAGGCTGCGCTGGTGCCGCAGAATCTGCTGCTGGGGCTCAGTGTGTTTCTGCTGGCTCGGTTGCTGGCCTGCCTGTATTTCACCGGCTGCATGGCTGATGCCGGGCTGCGTGAGGAATGCTGCCGGAGGTTGCGGATGGAGGGGGCGTTTTTCCTGCTCTTTTTTCTTAGCTGGCTGGTGAACTGGCTGGGTTCCACCGGTTTCGCCTACATGCCGGAGAATGGCATGGTATACATGCAGGATTACAAATACCTGGACAATCTGCTGGCTATGCCGGGGGTGGCGGCTGTGTTGCTGCTGGGTGTGACACTGGTGCTGGCGGGGCTGGCTCTGGGGCTGCGCGGTTGGCGGCGGTCTTTCTGGCTGGCGGGGCCGGGCAGTGTGCTGGTGGTGCTGGCGCTGCTGCTTTGTGCCGGGTGGAATAACACGGTATATTACCCGTCGGTAGTGGATTTGCAGAGTTCGCTGACGATTGTGAACAGCTCGTCCAGCTTGTTTACGCTTCAGACCATGACGCTGGTTTCATTCCTTATCCCGTTTGTGCTGGCGTACATTGCCTGGGCCTGGCGTGCGCTGGATAGGAAGCCTATTACGCCGGAGGAGGTGAATGCTGAGGAGTGATGGTTCTGCGTGTGAGGAAAAACGGCGTATCCCGTGCTGGGGATACGCCGTTTTCTACAGGAAATTGGAGACCAGATCAGCGCCTGCGGCGTCTGGCGGCAAGACCGAGCAGGGCTGCGAGACTGAGCGTGGCGGTTGCCGGTTCCGGAATGTAGACTTGTTCTGTACGGAGCCCTGCAACTGACATTAACTGTGGCCCCATGTTGTTATTGAAGATGACGCTTCCGGTTCCTCCGTTTTTTTCCGAGTAGAGGCAGAGAACGTCCTGGTTGAATAGCTGGGGGGCGTTGTAGATGTCGTCCGAATCAGTAAGCCAGAGCGAGGTGAGTTCATAGCCATTGCCGGTGATTTCGTACTCCGCGCCCCAGAGTGTGTACGCATGGGCAATGCCGGAGTTTTCGACAGAAAGGGTGAGGGCGTAGCCATCTTTCAGCGCCTCCACCACGGCCTTGCTGTAGGCGTAGGGATTATTGGAGCTGGTGGCAATGGTGACGGGATTTGTACTGGTATTGTAGATGCCTTTGAGGAAGCCGCCGTTGGAAGCGGTGATGTATTCTTCCGGCATACCTTTGTCGATGGCAGCCCAGCCGGCATCGGCGGGAGCGTTCCAGTCGCCGCTCACCCACCATTCGTATGCGTATGCTGCCTTGCCGCCGCCGTTTGTATAGACAGCTTTGAAGGTATCGAATATTTGTTCATTTTGCGGCACGGATGAGGTGATGCTGGCAATGTTGTGATTCTGCCACCAGGAAATAACATTACTGGCCGACGCGGCCCAGCACATGGCGGTATCGGCCATGGTGCCGTCATTGCTGCCTGTTTTGTGGTAATCGTACCATCCGCCGTCTTCGGAAACGCCGGGTGCCCAAACTTCTGCAGCCGGAGCAGACAGGCTGCCGGTAAGAAGTGCTGCTGTGAGAAGAAGGTGTCTGTTCATGTTCTGAATACTGTATATGATAACAGAATTTCTCTTGAAAACAAGGTAATTCACACGCCCGATATCAAAAAAGAAGCCTGGGAACTCAGAATGCAGAATAAGGCGTGCGAGTGCGGCGTTTTCCTCACGTGAACCGAAAAGCCCGTAGCACGGGTGGCAGAGCCATACCATATATAGAACGCGAGCGCCAGGAACGCGGTCTTCTTCTGTGAACCCGCATGGTTCAATGATACACAACAAACTCTGTAATCATGAAATCAGATCCGAGTAGCCCAGGCAAGAAAGGCCAGATTGCCAAATTGGGAGTATTTACGCTGGCCATGATTAATGTTTCCGCCATTGTGAGCTTGCGCGGTTTACCGGCAGAAACGACGTATGGGTTGAGTTCCGCGTTCTATTATATATTTGCTGCGGTATTCTTCCTGATTCCTGTTTCGCTAGTGGCGGCAGAGCTGACCACGGGCTGGCCGCAGAAGGGCGGCGTGTTCCGCTGGGTTGGTGAGGCTTTCGGCGCCCGATGGGGGTTCCTGGCCATCTGGCTGCAGTGGATTCAGACGACCATTTGGTTCCCGACAGTGCTGACCTTTGCAGCCGTTGCGCTGGCATTTATTGGCCCGGACCAGAGCTGGGACCACGCGCTGGCTTCTAACAATATCTATGTGCTGGTCATTGTGCTGGTGGTATACTGGCTGGCCACGGTGCTGAATATGAGAGGTATGCAGACGAGTGGCAGTATCACGAAATGGGGCGCTATGATAGGTACGGTGATTCCGGCAGCGCTGCTTGTACTCATGGGTATGGTGTACTGGGGGCAGGGGAATCCCATAGATATCAGCATGTCTGCAAGTGATTTTGTGCCAGACTTGTCAAACTTCAACAACATTGTGCTGGCTGCTAGTATCTTCCTTTTCTATGCCGGTATGGAAATGAGTGCCGTGCATGTGAAGGAATGTGAGAATCCGCGCCGGGATTATCCTCTGGCTATTGCCATTGCATCTGTCCTGACCGTGTGCATCTTTGTGTTCGGTACCCTGGCCATCGGCTTCATCATTCCGCAGAGTCAGATTAACCTGACGCAGAGTCTGCTGATTGCCTTCGACCGCTTGTTTGCTTATTTTGAAATGCCCTGGCTGGGGCCGGTGCTGGCAATTTGCCTGGCGTTCGGCGTGTTGGCTCAGGTGGTAGCCTGGGTTGGCGGCCCTTCCAAAGGCTTGTTGCAGGTCGGGTGCGCGGGGTATCTTCCCCGTTTCATGCAGCGCACTAATTCGGCAGGCGTGCAGGTGGGCATTCTCATTGTCCAGGGGTGTATTGTGACCCTGCTGGCAACGCTGTTCGTGGTGCTGCCCAGCGTGCAGACGGCGTACCAGATTATTTCCCAGCTGACCATACTGCTCTACCTCATCATGTACATGCTCATGTTTGCTGCTGCAATTTACCTGCGGTATCGTGAGCCGGATGTGCCGCGTTCCTTCCGTATTCCCTGTGGCAAGACGTTCGGAATGTGGATTATCGGCGGTCTCGGGCTGCTGGGGAGCCTTGTTGCCTTTATCTTCAGCTTTATTCCACCGGGGCAGATTCCCGTCGGTAGTCCGGTGTTGTACGTTGGCATCCTCATTGCCGGTACGATTATTTTTGCCGGTATTCCGCTGCTGGTGTATGCCATGCGCAAGCCCTCCTGGGCTGATCCGAAAGCCGTTGCGGAGTTTGAACCCTTCTCCTGGGAGAAGAAACAGTGATAGAGCAGGAAGCAACTGCGGAACCGTCTGGTGCGGTTCCGCAGTTTTTCTTTATTTTACGCACAGGACATGTTTTTTGAAGCTGTCCCAGTCCTGTTCGTAAATCCAGGAACCATGGTCGGAGTCGCCAATCCGGGTAAAGCCGTAACGCTTTGAAAACGCGCATCCGTCTGCAGTTACATTGTCAGTAACGATGCCGGTGCAGGGCAGGTCTGCGTATGGTTGCAGCGCGGCTCTGAGCAGTTGGCGCGTGAGCCCGGATTTCCGGAAATCCCGGTGAACCACCACACAGCTCAGGAACATGTGCAGTGGGGTCTGAGTGAGTGGCGCCACGTGTTCCAGCTCCATGAAATGATCGTTGAACTTACCAGCGCGCAGGGCTTCATAGACAGGCTGCTGCACGGGGAAGAGATTGACGAATCCGACCAGCTTCCCGCCTGTTTCAGCCGCTACGGTGCTGTGCGGGTGCTGGTCATACCAGCTCCATGATTCTTCCGCCGGGGTGATGAACTCTGCACCATAGAACTGGAGTTCAAGCGCTTCCATATCAAGAAAGTGTTGCAGTGTAAGCCGGGGGATGATGGATGCTCTCATGGTGGATTCATTATACTGCCTGCATTTGCCCGCGCAAGCCATGAATCCGTCACGCCGGGCAGAAACTGCTGAAATCGAACCAGTCAGCAATAAATTGGAGTTGACTTCAGGCCTGGGCATGTGGTAAGCTCCGCGGCATGAGAACTCTGATTATCAGCATGGCAATGATGCTGGGGCTTGCAGTGGGGTGCATGCCGCAGACTCAGGCAAAGAATGAGCCCGCAAAAAAAACCTTCAAGCGGGTCACCCCTGCCAAAAAGAAGAATATGGCCGGGTACTCTCCTGTTGCCAAGGCTTTGGCAGAGGCTGGTTATTTTACTGAAACAGAAGCCAGCCCCAAGGCGAAGTTCTATATTTTCATCTGCTCCGCTTCGTGGTGTGGTCCCTGCCGCGCGCTGATGCCCCAGGTGGTTGAGGAGTATACGAAGAATATGAAGAAGGACAAGCGTGTTTCCCTTGTTCTGCTGGGCTTTGATAAGACGGATGAGGAAGCTCTTGCTTACATTGAACACTACAATACGGATATTCCCGGTGTGCTGAATAGCAAGGTTCAGTTGGAGAATCGCCCCAACATTCCCGGTATTCCGTGGTATTTCATCCTGAATGCCAAGGGGGAATTGGTATCCGTTGGCGCGGGTAACAAGATTCTGAACTGGAAGGAAGAGATTTCCAAGAAGCCTCAGCGTGGCGCTAAGAAGAAGTAAATAGCGGCTGTTGAATGTTTTCAGGAAAGGCCTGTGCGTGTCTGCACGGGTCTTTCTTTGTTTTTCACGTGTGGGGGGGAGGCCTGCTGGTGGGGCGCGCCACTCACATGGGTAACACTTTAGTTCAACTACATAGGTTACACTTTTGCGCGTGAGTTTTGTATCATTATATTTGCTATGATACAAGTCTAATGTGCCGCGCGGCGGCTTTGTGCCGTAGCACGAGCCCGAAGGGCGAGGTGCGGAGGCGCAAAGCCGCCGCGCGGAGCGCCGATGGAGGGTAACGGCGTTAAAACTCTTTGATGTAGGCTTTTTGTTTACGCCTGGCATGGATGATTCTCTGCTTGCAGCCTTTTGCTAATTGTGGCGTAAATGTTTCGCTTTCCTCATCTATGATGCCCAGCAGGTGTTCGCAAAACCATGCCTCATATCGTCTCTTGCCTATGCTTTTAAGTCCTATTCTTTCCCCTCTCAAAGCCTCCGAGAGGAAGTAGTCCATGCTGTGCCATTTCAGGTCACCATGCTTGTCTATCTTTCTCGTTGGCATATTTCCATAGTCATAGTCCACAAGACTGTTTGTATAAACCCGGGAGCTTTTTCGGTAGTGTTGGGCTGGAGTGTCCCCGTTCAATGCCTGATGCGGTCGTATGGTATTAAACTCATGCACCCATTCATCCATTTCTGTTTGAGTATCTGCCCTTTCTGCCTGCAATTCACTTTTCATATCCTTGTGCATCCGTTCATGGGCCCCA
>JAZRJB010000111.1:0-1834 GCA_045645565.1 Akkermansia sp.
AGAGCCGTCACGCTCATCAGGCCGAGCAGCACATACTTCGGGTTGGTGCCGAAGGGGCGCAGCAGCACGCGGGCCAGGTTAATGTCCAGGCGGAACTTGGTGGCGGCATCAGCCAGGAAGAAACCACCAAGGAACAGGATGATGATGGGGTCTGCAAAGGTAGCGAAGATGCTCTTCTGCTGGGTCAGGTTGGTCAGGTCCAGCTTGGAGATGCGGGCGCCCACCTCGCCCTCGTACAGGCGACTGGCAGCTTCCTTCAGCGCAGTGGCGGCGGCGGCATCAGCCTTGCCACTTACCACGGGCTTCAGGATGGCGGTGTTGATGGTGCTGCGCACCACATCCGGGGTGAGGTTGGTTGCCTTCTTGAGTGACTCTGCCACACTGGCCTGCGTAGCCTTCACCACTTCGGCATCAGCAGCGGGGCCGTAGGCATCTGCCACAATGGCTGCCACTTCCTTGCCGTTGAATTTGTCGACCTTGAGGAAATTGAGTGAGGTGTTCGAGGTGCCCAGCAGCGCCAGGGTAATCACGAGTACCGAGGTGGTCCAGATCGGAATGACTTCCAGAATCCACATCAGTGCGGCAAATACGAAAAGCGCAATCACGCGCGTCTGAATCGGATTCACCGGCAGACCCCATTCTTCGAAGGGCATGAACAGCATGCTGCCGCTAATCAGCAGCACAACCAGCAACTTAATGATTGTTTTTGTTACCTGAGACATAATTGTTCGGGATTGTGTTCTCAGCACAGGTCGGGCGTGCAGGTACACACCACCTCGCGCGCGAACGGGCGAAAACAGGCTTGTGCTAACCAGAACTTTACTACAATCTCCCGGTATTGGCAAGTTTTACTTGGTAGAAAATTATGCGCAATCCGGTAGAAATGGTCACTTCTGCGGAGCCGGCCAGCCAACGCACTGGTGTACGATGACACTGTGGTTTTCCGGCAGTCCCAGGGCTTGTTTCAAAGCGTCTTTGTCAATCATGGCACGCACCACGGTGGACAAGCCCCGGGATGTGCAGTAAAGGTACACATTCTGGAAGGCAGAGCCCACATGGTTCTCACCACCGCGGTCATTCAGGATGGTGTAAAGCAGGTGCAGCGGCGCATCTTTCACAAAACTCTGGCGCTCACACAGCGGTATGAGGTTCTGGTCATTCACCTGGCGCAGGCAGTGGGCGGTCCCGTCGTACTCCCAGCAGCCGGTTGGCGTCAGCACGAAAAGCTGCATATTCTGCAAATTGCGGGAGGTGGGGATAGTGCGTTTCCCGTGCGGGTTGGTTCCCCAGGCTACCCAGAGAATTTCTGCAAGCGTCTGGTCATCAATAGCCCGGGTTGTATCATAATCCCGGGCAGAATGCCGCTTGGCAATCGCTTCCATCAGCGGCATGCCCCCCGTCATCACCGGGGCGGGCAGGGGTTTCACCGCATCAGACCCCCAGCCGGGCAGCATAGCCCCGGCCAGCAGACAAATACTCAGCCAGTTTTTCATCATACCCCATATTCTAACACCAAAAATACCAGCTGCAAGTAAAAAATGCAGCCGTATCAGTGGTCACACGTGTCCCAAAGATTTTGAAGAGAATAGAAATATCAGTAACATTTTGGAAGAATCCCCCCCTTCTGCGCAATAAATTGAAATTTGACGGGCTGAAAGCCCGAGGAATTTTGAGCCCGATAGGGCGACACAATAATAGTCAACTATGAATTCATTAAAACCTGTATTTTTATGAAATCGGGTTTTGAAGCGAGGCATTGACCAAAAATTTGGTCAATGCAAAGACACGACTTGGGAGAGGGGGAAGTGCATTGCCACTTCCCCCTCTCCCAATC
>JAZRJB010000112.1:0-17325 GCA_045645565.1 Akkermansia sp.
TTTTCATCTGAATTATGGCTCACACTCAGTCCGCTAAGAAGCGCATCCGCCAGACGATCAAGCGCACCGCAATCAACCGCTCCATTATGTCCCGCGTTCGCACCCTTCGCAAGAAGGTTGCTGAGGCTGTAGAGACTAAGGATGCCGCCGCTGCTGCTGTTGCATACAATAACTTTGCTTCCGCCATCGACAAGGCTGCCAAGAAGGGCACCGTGCCGGCCAACCGCGCCGCTAATTACAAGAGCAAGGCTGCGAAGGCCCTGGCCTCTATCGCCTGAGTTCCTTTTCAGGTTTTCCGTTTTTGATTTTGGCGGAGTATCGGTTCAGCCGGTGCTCCGCCTGTCTTTCTCAACTGCCCGGTTTATTTATACCCATTACCCGTTTTGAGCGATATGCGACAGGATTACAAGGAGATTGCAACTACGGTAGTGAACGACCCCACGAGTTATAAACTTTGCGAGGTGTGCGGAGCTATTGTAGACAAGGCGTCGGCCACATGTCCGGATTGCCAGGCATACCGGTTTGATGCCGATCCGGTCCGCGTGTCTGACCGCGCGGTGGATATGGCAGCCCATCCGCAGCAGGCTGTTTCCCGGCATGATACGCTGGAGTAAGCCTGGTTAATAGTTGGGTCTATTCCCTTGCTAATTTCTGAGAGCTGTGCAGAATGCGAGGTATGCAATACCTCGTATCATTTGCTTTGCTTGTGGCTGTGGGCGGCTGGATGGTGGCAGTGTATAACCGCCTGTATCATCTGAGGTGTTCTGTATGCACCTGCTGGTATGAGTGGCGGAAGGCGACGCATTACCGGAATGAATGTTTGTCGAATTTTACCACGCTGTTTGCTTTGTTTCTGCCTCAGGATGATGCCCTTGCTCGGCATCTGAGGCATCTGGTGGTCGATTCTGAGAAATCGCTTTCGTTATCACTGGAGCCGCGGTGGAACTCCCGGCATGGGTTTGTGTCGGGTGCAGAGCGCCTGGTGCGCCAGGCGGTGGTGCAATCTGTGCATGTTGTGGAGCAGCACCCGATGATGCGTGGGCATGAGCATTTGCACCAATTGTGTTGTAATGTGTCACTGTCGCTGGAGAAGCAGGCTCACGTCAGTGAGTTGTTCAATGCGGCTGCGGCGGAATATAATGCAGCGCTGAACTCGTTTTCAGCCCGGGTGCTGGCTCCGGTTTTTGGTTTTGCCGTGGCTGATACTCTGGATGTGCCAACGCAGAAAACCTGCAACCCCTGAGGCAGGGGGTGCAGGTTTCCGGAAAGTTGAGATAGGGCGTACTCTTATCTCTGAGGAATCTCACCATCGGGGTAGATGAGTTCCTTCGGAGCGGGGGTGATGGACTTGATGGTCATCATCACCGGAGTGCCACCGATTTCAAGCGGCAGGCGCAGCTTGTCGCCCACGGAGTGACCAATCAGCTTGGCACCCAGCTTGGAGCTGTAGGAAATGACGTTTTCCTCGGGGATGGAGTCCCATGCACCCAGAATGGTGTATACAACCGTGCGACCCTTGGGGGCTGAGAAGGTGACCTGGGTGCCCATGCCGGTTTCGGAGCAATCGACGTTGCTGAAATCGGTCGGTTCGGCCTGTGCGAGCAGACGGGAGAGTTCCTCGCTGCGGCGCATGAGAACCTGGCGCGTGGCCTTGGCGTCCTGGTAACCACCGTTTTCGCGAAGGTCGCCTTCTGCGCGGGTAATCTCCAGGTCGTGCTTGTTCTTGGGAATGCGCACGTTGATGATATCATCGTATTCAGCCTTGCGGGCGGCATAGGAACGAAGGGAGACAAAGAGGGTCTGTTTTTCCTTGCCGGAGCGGCGGGTCAGGGCAATTTCCTGCAGGGAGGGATGAATCTTCATCATGTTAGCCAGCAGCAGGTTGCGGTCAAGATCCGGCAGTACGGAGGAGTCGTACAGGGCCTTGGCAAAGGGGCGGGCTTCCTGCTCAGACAGACCGCTCACCAGGTCGGGAGCCAGGCTCTTGTCGTCCAGTAGCAGGTTGCGGAGGCGCAGGGCGCGGTTCGGACCACCCTCAGAGCTGTCGCGTTCGATGGCGCTGATGATGGCGGCACCCAGCGGCATGCGGGTCTTGTTGACGAGTTCAGCGGCTATGTTGTTGCGCTCCTTGCAAATCCAGATGAGAACTTCAGGGCTGAGGCTCTGGCGGGAAATGCCGTTGGCGATGTCGCTGAAGAGCTGTTCCTTGGCGCCCTTGGCGATGATGAAATCAGCTGCGGGCGTGGTAACCTTGGCGCCGCCGAAGAGGAATACGTTGGTGGCGTAGGGCAGCCAGCTGTCACCGAATGCTTCAGGAAGAGCCTCATAGACCTCACGCTGACGGGAGGCGGCGAGTTCACCGATGTAGGAAACGAGTTCCTCAGAGCTGATGGCTTTAATCTTATCAGCCATGGTGGTGATGGTTTCAACACCAGCCTCGGTGAGGGCTGCATCCATAGCAGCCTTCTCTTCGTCTGTCTGGGCCGTGGCTTCCAGAATGTCGTCGCGGATGATGATGAGTTCCAGAACATGCTGGGGTTCGGTGAACCCGCGGGCAATGTCTTCTTCCATGGATTTGATCAGCTGGGCGACAAGGCTGTATTCGCCCTTGAGGACGTCCAGACGGGACTGATCCAGAATGCGCACGCAGGACTCGAGGGAAGTGGCGTCCGTGTAGTCTGCAAGCAGAGCCTCTGCGGCAGATGTTGCCTTGCGCAGGACGATAGCTTCGCCGCGCTTGGTGGGCAGACGGAAACCGGGGTTGTCGCGCATGGCCGTGCGGGCTTTTTCCCACCAGTTTTTCCACTCCTCAGCGTCGATGACGCGACCGCTGAGGAATTTTTCCAGATCCTCAGGCTGCATGGGAAGCACTTCATCTATGCCTTCGCGGAGGGAGAGGTTAGAGGTGAGAACCATGCGGATGAAGTCGAGCATGGTGTCCTTGCCGTTGGCCTGTTTCTTGCATTCCTCAAGATTCTCAAAGCAGGTGATGAGGAAATGACCGGCAGGGATGGGGGTCAGCTGATTGAAGGCAAGCTTCAGACCAAGGATGCGTCCTTCGTTGCCTTTTTCAAAGTCAATCTTGATTTTGTTCTTGGCCAGAGACCAGACAGTAACCTTGCCTACGCCAAGGTCCTGGTGCATAACATATTTACCGGGGGAGAACTGGTCAAGGCGAGCTGCAAAGTCTGCAGGGATTTTGCCAGCGGATACAAGTTTTTCAAGGTCGGCATGCATACGTGAATGACATGATAGCACATCTTTCGTCAAGGTCAATCCCTGACAGTGATTTTTTTCGAAAAAATGTTAGTGGTGCCGGCAAAAGCGGCAGAATTACCATGAAGACAAAAAAACACCGGCAGGGGGAACCTGCCGGTGAGAGGGGGGTTATGGAATATTGACAAAATTGGTTTGCCTGATGTAGCTGGCCCAATCTGAAAATTGTTTACGCTTGGCGGGGTTAGCCTTATCTTTATTCCATTCGGCAATGGAATCTGCCATGTTGGCGGCATCCGCAAAACGTTCGAGATAAATGAGCTGCATGATGGCATCTGACCCGGCGCTGTACAGGATGTGCCATTCTGCCGCGCTGGGATTTTCAGATGATGCCGGTTTCATGGCAAAAACCTCCTGGTATGCGTTGAGCGCTTTTTCGTACAGCCCGGCACGGGAGCAGAGTGTTGCGTGATGAAGGAATGCGCGGAAACGCCACCAACGCGGGAGTTGCTGGTCTTCAAGAGCCTTGCCGCTGATTTCAACCGCTTCAAGACTACCTTCTCGTGTGCCGAGCAGGGCCTTATTGTTTGCCATGACGGCATTAGCCATCAGTTTGTCCTCTGCTCGCAGGTTGGGGTTCTGGCGCAGCAGCTGCACAATCAGGTATTCAGATTCCTCGTGCTCGCCCAGGCGCAGCATGACAGCCGCTTTGCGGATGGTGGCTTTTGCGGCAAGCGTTTCGCTTCTTTCTGCGCAGCTTGTGTACAGCTGAATGGCTTGTCTGAGCGAGTCCTGAGTGCCGATGAACTCAGATTCACGGGCGGACATATACAGCGCCCTGGGGGCAAAATCGCCCTTGGGGTATTTTCTGACAAGGGTGCTGAGAGTCCGCAGCGCATCGGCGTGTTCACCCTGGGCGGATTGCAGGCAGGCCATGTGCAGGTTCAGGACGGACAGAACGCGGGGGGATTGCACCTTGTTGGCAGCGCCGCGAATCAGCTTGATGAGCTGTGCGTTGAGCTCCGGAAGATTGAGGCGGTGAAGGGATTCCTCCTGCAGGGCGAAGAATCGGAGCTGCCGTTCATCGCTGAGTGTGGTCAGTTTGCCAGTCAACTCACTGTTGTGAAGCATCTGCGCTGCTGATTCCGGATTGCTCTGCATGGTCAGGAAAATGTAATCCATTTCCACATCTGCTGCCAGATTCGCATCCGGAGCCGGGAGCTGGCGCAGAAGCTCGATGTCAGCCCTGGCTTTTTCAGGCTCAATTTGTAACCAGTAACCAGCGCGCGCAAGCAGAAGTTTGTAGCGCTGGGTGTCTGAAATGTTGTGCTGGTTGAATACAGCGTTCTCAGTATCCTTGTCACCCGATTTGAGGGCGCAGAGCAAGGCGTTTTCCAGAGCCGATGGGCGGAGTGATTCCGGAGCAAGGCGGGCGCAGCTCAGGTAAGCCTGGGCGGTTGAAGCGTTGTCCGGGGCGTGCAGCTGAGTTTCGTAGAATTGCTTGAATACATCATCCCCCTGAATCATGCCCAGGTAGAGAAGCGCCTCGTGGGTCTGGTTGCGCTCCAGGAAGCGCCTGGTCTGCTCCAGCAGCAGGATGCGGGTGGCAGGTTCATTCGGGCATGTGGCGGCTGCGGTGTTGGCGCAGGTGACATCAAGCGGGATGTCGTTTGCACCTTCCGGGTTGAGCAGATGTTGCTGAATGAGCAATGCCATGGCCGCCCGGCGGGATTTGAGCGGCTCTGCTGCCCATTCGCGCAGTTTGGTGCGGGCGTATTCGCTTTTTTCGAAAGCCTCGTGGCTTTGCAGGCGGCGGAATGCTTCCTCCAGCAGCGGGGATTCCGGGTGCGATGAGATGAAATGCAGCAGGGTTTCTTCACCCTTACCATCGTCGTAGCTTTCATTGGCCTGCTCGTCGTTGCTGAGTTCCGGGGCTATGCTGGTGGTGGTGTCTGCCTGGTCGGTTGCTTCCTTTGCGTAGTATACCTCAGAGAGGGCAAGTCGCACGCGCTGGCGCATGATGGTGGACAGCGAACGGTCGTTTTCCAGCTCCCGGCATAAATCAATGGCCTTGTCAAACTCGTTGCGGAGACGCAGGTTTTCAATCTCGAGCAGGCGGAGCAGGGGACGAAGGTTTTCATGCGTCTCAGCCAGGTTGCGCAAGCGTTCCAGTGCGGTGTTATCCTGGCTTCTGGGTTGGTTGAGCCAGTGTTCTGCCAGTGCGGCTGTAGCCAGGGCGGCGATTTCCTCGTGGTCACACGTTGCCATGGGGGTGGCAGTTACCGCGAAATCGACCCGGTTGCTTTTCCATGCGCAGTAAAGCAGCCCCTTGGCTGCGTATGGATAGAGTTCATGCGAATCCGGCACTTTGCGAAGCTCTGCGGCTGCGGCCTGCAATCTTCCCAGTTCAATGAGCGAGCGCCCCCGCCAGAATGCTGCTGCCGGAGAATCATCACCCGACAATGACTCCAGGGCTTCGGCGGGCTTGCCATCCCGGAGCAATTTGCTGGCGGCAGCAGTATCTGCCAGGGTGATGGAGGTTGCCAGCGCGGTGGTGAGAAGGAGGCTGAGCGGTTTCATGGGAGGTAGAAAAGCAAGTTGTTAGTTCTGCGCAGTGGGCGGGTATTTGCCTTCCAGCCAGAGGAACATGGTGACATATCCCAGCCCGGAACGTGTGAGCATGGCGTTTTCGCTGCTGTTCTTGACCCTGTTGACTGTGCAGTTCTGCTGTACGGTCGGCATGGGGCGGCAGGATACGACATGGGGCGTGGTTACTTCTCGCTCAGACGGGTAAATCCCAATCGGAATTCCTTCTGCGGTGAAAGCGATTTCGAGGGATTCCGGGCGCTTTTGTTCAGTGTTGCTTCCTTTGTACAGGAACGGGTGTCTGCGAATAATGTCCATGCCCCCGATGCAGGGAACGGCCACGCGGTAGTGTTCCTTCAGCGTTGCAAAATAAGAGGTGAATGAAAACGGAGTTCCATTTTTGCAATGCAGGAGTACATCTGCCGGGTTAATGCCGACGAGATTCAGCCCGTTGAAATGCCCGTGTTTGTTTTCGCCTTGGTAGAAATCTGCAAACCGGCTGTTAATCATGAGCGCGATTTCCAGGTGCAGGTGAGCCCGCTTTTTGTTCAGACCCACACCGCTGTACCCCAGTTTACCGATGACGTTGCCTGTGCCGACCTTCTGCCCGGGAGAGCAGCTGATTGCAGCCAGATGCGCGTAGAGCGAGTATACAGTGCCCTCCGGCACACGGTGGCTGATGACAACGTAGCGCCCGTAGTTGCTGTGCCTTGGGTTGGCGCTGACATGCACAACGGTGCCAGGCGCAATGGGGCGGATCGGATCCTGAGGTTCGCCCTTGGCGTCGAGGTTGATGGGTTTGACATCAATCCCCTCATGAAGGCGGCTGAACATGACCGGCGCTCCCGGCTGCGGACGGAACGGGTTGCGGACCATGCCGTAGGTACCGCCCTGCCAGGGGGTGGAAACCGTGCCTTCAAAGGTGCGGTCTATGTACATGAAATAATCGTCCCCCCCTGTTGTGAACAGGGTGTGATTATCCGTAGGCAGGCGGAATACCAGGTTCTGAGTCTTGGCCCAGGCTGCTGCCGCAAATGTGATGAGCAGGGAAATGAGGGTGAAAAGTCTCACTGCTTTGTATTTGTGGTGGCAGAGGAATATAACTCAGGAATGATACGACCGTGTGCATCCTTCGACGGTGCTGCCTGCGCCGGCAGTTCCGGACGCGGGCGTGGGTCGTCTTCAAGGTATCGCTTTTCCTCCAGTTCCGGAGTCAACGGCTTGAGGGTTTCACTCAGCCGGCGGAGATCGTAGCCGTTGAGCCCGCCCCAGATAGTAAGTCTGCCTTCATTGATGCCTCTGTCAAGCAGGAGTGGCGGATAGACCAGACCGTCCAGAACCGGCAGAATGAGCTTGCCTATATTCTGGGTGGTTTCAGAGAACAGACGCGTGCGGTATTCCTTGCCCGTGTATAAAACAACGCCGTATGAACCGTCTTCTGCAAGGAAGGACCTGAAGCTCTCAAAATGCTTGAGGCTCATAATCGGCATGCGGTTGTACATGCGGTTGTTGTGGCGCACGTTGAATGCGGCACCGCCTTCCGGATTGGAGGATTCAACCAGGAAATAGGCTTTGTACTGTTTTTGCTGGCAGTTGACGAGGGTGAAGGCACAAGCGGCCAGGCACAGGGAGGTAAGGGCTTTTTTCATGGTGTTTTGTTCAGCCACGGATGAGATGACGGCTCTGGATGCAGTAGTTAAGACCGCTCCAGAGGGTGAGAATGACACTGAGCCACAGTGCGATTTCACGGAACCAGAGTCCGGATTCCCCGATGCTCAGAGAACGAAGCGGCTCAAACAGGTTGCCGCCGTATGCAAGCTGGGTCATGCAGGCAATGCAATAGGTGAGCTGGGCTGCCGTTTTCCATTTGCCGCATTTATCTGCAGCCATGACATGCCCTTTGGCTACGGCCAGCTGGCGCAAACCGGTTACTAGGAACTCACGGAAGATGATGAGAATGGAAACCCAGAACGGGCAGATGCCCACGGCTGACAAATAGATGAACGCTGCGCCGACCAGAATCTTATCAGCCAGCGGGTCAATCAACTTGCCGAAATTGGTCACTAGGTTGTATTTGCGGGCCAGATAGCCGTCAAAGAAGTCAGTGATGGCCGCCACGACAAATGCCCAGAGCGCAATGCAGGCTGTGGTGGAAATCGGTTGGAACCAGTGCCCGGTCACTTCATTGATGTGGGGCGAGACACTGCCATCCACCGCCAGTGCTATGGTATAGACAATGACGAGAAGGATGCGGGAAAGTGTAATGGAATTCGGCAGGTTCAACATTGTATCACCTGTTTTATATCGCTCCGGCTGCCAACTTGCAAGCAGAAATCAAGGCTGTATGCCAAAAACGGGCAGATTTTGTGACAGATTCTTTGCTTGAATAGCCAACTGTTTTTGCTATACTTGCCCGCATGAACGGATTTCGCATCACCATTCTTGTATTGCTGAGCCTTGCGGTGGGGTTGATGTTCTATGCTTTTGTCGTGCTGCTGCCGGAGCGTCAGAATCAATATCAGATGTACCAGAAGCAACTCGAAATCAATGAGTACGCCAAGCGCCAGCAGGAGCATGATGCCCGCATGGCGGCTTTGTCTTCCGGGGCTGAATCTCCTGAGCTTGCGGCGGCTCGCGCTGCGGCTGAGGCTGAGGCAAAAAAGAATGAAGCTGATTTGAACGCGGCTGAGGAAAACAGTGTCATTGCTTCCGTCAAGCGCCGTCAGGAAGTTGAACAGGCCGCCGTGGCTGCTGAAGAGACTGCTGCTCAGGCTGATAAACCCATGACGCTCGGAACCGTGGCTGCTTATCTGGAGGATTGTTCCGTTATTCTCTTTACTGTGACGGCAGATACGCCTGTCAACCCGGGCTTGCAGATTGCGCTTCGCCGCGCTGACTACATTGTCGGTGAGGCTACGGTCGATGGCCGTGATGAGGAATCCGGTCAGTATACGGCCGTGTTGAAGCAAGTAACCTTCGGTGGTGCCAAGGACCCCGCGGTGGAGGCGAAACGCATTCCTCAGGCGGGGGATGAGGTGATTATTTCTCCGTTCATGAGCAGCCGGGATTTACGTTCATTTGGTGATGAACTGCCCGAGTTAGAGCAGCAAGCGCAGAAAATGCCTGAAATTGAGGCTGTTCTCACTCCTATTCCCTGATATTTCTTAAGCCCCGATGAAAATGCTTTTCGACCGTACGCCCAGTTTTTCCTTTGAATTCTTTCCGCCCAAAACGCAGGAAGGTGCCGCCTCATTGCTGGATACGGTGGTGAAATTGCAGGAATTTCATCCGAGCTTTGTGAGTGTGACCTATGGGGCAGGTGGAAGTTCCCGCGGTCTGACCCGTTCCCTGGTTCATGATATTCAGAGCAGGGGGATTCCAACAGTACCGCATCTGACCTGCGTTGGTCACACCGAGGCGGAGATTGAGGAAATTCTGGAGGGGTATATTGCGGCTGGTGCTCAGGCTATCATGGTGCTGAGGGGGGATCCTCCCCGCAATCGAGAATACGACCCGGGTAAAAACGCATTCCCTCATGCTTCCGATTTGTTGCGCTTTATCCGCAGCTGGGAAAACAAACAGAGATTACCGCAACGCCTCACCCTTGGTGTGGCCGGGTTCCCGGAAGGGCATCCGGATTCTCGGAACCGTCTCCGCGAAATGGATTTCCTGAAAGCAAAGGTGGATGAAGGTGCGGACTATATCTGTACTCAGCTCTTCTTTGACAATCATGCGTTCTTTGATTTCCGGGACAGATGCCGCCTGATGGATATCAATGTCCCGATTATTGCCGGTATCATGCCAGTGACTTCCATCTCGAGCATGAACCGCATGGCTGACCTTTCTGCCGGTACTAACTTCCCGGCTCGTCTGCTCAAGGCCATGCTCCGCGCCGGGGGCGATAAGTCGTCCATTGAACGCATCGGCATTAACTACGCAAGCAACCAGTGCAGCGAGCTTCTGGATGCTGAGGTGGATGGTATTCATTTTTATACGCTTAACCGCTCCAAGGCAACGCTTGAAATTTACCATAACCTGGGGTTCAATAATTATTTTGACCTGGAGCGACTCCGCACCCTTAACAAATATTACAGATAATTCACCACTTAATATATGGATACGAACAGCAAAACGAACGAGGATATCGCACCGCTTTCTCCTGAGGAAATCAAGGCTATAGGCGAGATTGCCATTGGTCCTTCCAAACATGAGCAGTTTCTCAATGCTCATTATAAGAAGTTGATGTGGGGTGGCATTACCCTTGGCGTTGTGGCTGGTGCTGTGATTGCCTTCTTCTCTCACCGGAATGATATGCGCCAGGAGGCTGCAGCTCAGGTGGTGCAGGCGATGAAGGTGACGACTCCCGGTAACGGTGCAGCCATGGCAAGTGATTATGATGCTGCTGCTTTGCAGAAATTGCAGAGTGATTATTCCGGCACGCCTTCTGCGGTGACTGCCGAACTGCTTAACGGTCTGTCTCTGCTTGCCAATGAGGATGAAGCTGGTGTGGCTGCTCTGGAGAAGGTGATTTCCAGTTCTGCGCCGGTTGCGCTCAAGGCTCGTGCGCTTGCTGCCATTGCTACATACCAGCTTCAGCAGGGGAAGGATTCCGTGCCCGCCTGGACCCGCCTTGCCCAGATGGAGCAGAATCCGTATAGCGCTCTTTCATACCTAATGCTGGGTGACCTGGCTAAGGATAAGGGGGATAAGGAAGCTGCACGTACCTGGTACGAGCAGTGCAAGACCAAGTGCCCCACCAGCGCCCTGGTAACGGATAAGACTGTAGAAATGCGCCTTACTCTGCTTGATGTGGATGCCCCCACACCGGTGGAGCCTGTTGCTAGCCCGGAAGGTGATCGCAATCCCCTGGAATCTCCCTTCGGTGAGGCTCCCCAGGTGGATTCTGTGGAATTCAACCCTGGCTTCTGATCAGGCATTATGGGGCTGTATCAGGATAATTACACCGGGCTTTCGGAGCTGGAGCGCCTCGCGGCCATGGCTCATGACCCGGTGCGTGTGCTGGAAATCGGGGCTGACCAGTGGCCGCTGGCCATGATGGCATGCGGCCTCATGGCCAGTAATGATGAGGAGAAACTGGAGGAAAATTTCGATATTTATGATATTTTTGCCAGTCGCACCTCTGTGGAGGCTCGCCGCAGCAGTCTTGTTCAGCTTTCCCGTTTCATCACCGCGCGCAAGGGCGAAGGTTGGAAATCTCTCATCCCGTATGCCACCAACGACCCGGATGATTCCCTGAGCCGCAAGGCTGCCACGTATGTTGCAACCCTGGCTCAGCCCTCGCCGTCTGAAACGCTGGCTGGTGTTGCTGAGTTGGTGAACCGTCTTGTGCAGGATGAGTTCTGCCCAGCTACCTTGCTGGATGCTTTGCTCAGCTTGTCTGATATGCGGGTGCTGCCGCTTCTCAATCCGTTGCTGGAGCTTCCTGCCGAGCGCCTTGAGGAATTGCTGGAGGACCTGGTCGCTACTCCTAATCGCCTGAGTTGCTCATTCCTGTTGAATGTTCTGGGGGGACATCCTGCTCTTGCAGAAGCTGTGACTGCTGCCTTGTGCCGCATGGCGCCGCTTGCTCCTGTGGTGATTGACCTGGCTCTGCCTATTCCTACCTGGGCATTCGAGAAACCAACGCCGCAGCCGCTGCACGGATGGTCGCTTGCGGAGTATTTCAACCGTATGCTGCCTGAGCTGCGCGGTGCTCTGTCTCCTGAGCAGCTGCAGCAGGTGCGGGCTGCTTATGGTGCATGCTGACACATTTGCCCTGGGCTTTTGCTTGCCAAACCGGGTAGTTTTGTGTTAAATCCTTTCCGTACGCATTAGTCGGCCTCGTAGTTCAATGGATAGAACGGCCCTCTCCTAAAGGGCAGATATGGGTTCGATTCCCGTCGAGGCTGCTGTGTTCTTTGTTTATTTCCCCTGGCTGCGTGCCGGGGTTTTTTCTGTATCTGATGGGTGACGGTTACTCTGGTTTTGATTGCGCTTTTGGATTTGTAAAGCTTTCTTGTCAAATGACTGTAAAGAGTTGAATCTTAACAAAAAAAGAGGTGTTTAGTATTTTGCGGCTGATAGGTGTCTAAATGTTTGAATGAAGGGGGTGTGATGAGGTTGGAAATGGGATGGTGTTGAGGTGGCATGCCACCTCGGGAAAGAGTGCTCTTCACGCAGGTGTTAATGACCTCAGAACAGGGGGACCTGCGTTACGCGAGATAAGCGCGGATGTCGTTCAACCGTTTTTCAGCAGTGGCTCGACCGATGTTGTAAGCCTCACGCAGCCTGGCAGGGTTCTTTTCCACACGCGTGACAGGGAGCGGGTGTTCGGGGCGTATCACGAGGGCATTCCCGGCGGCTTCCTGTTTGTTCACATAGTCGCGCTGGGCGTTGTACATGAGATGCCGCACCTCCATGGCCCGCACCAGATTCGGATACTTGCGATACATGAGTCGGATGAGAGACATGGCCGCTGTTTCTTTTTTATCGTATTCTGAATGCTGTGTCAGGATGACGACATTGCGGGAATAGCCGATGCTCTCGAAGTATTGCAGCGGGATGGCATCTGCAATGCCGCCATCCAGCAGTTTCATTCCCTCGATTTCCACCATTTGTGAGACAATCGGCATGGAGGCAGAGGCGCGTATCCAGTCAAATTCGTGGTCATCTCTACCTTTGAAGATGTGGTAGTAGGGCTTGCCAGTCACAACATCAGTGCAGACGATGTGAAATTCGGTAGGATTGGCCTCAAAGGCCTCAAAATCAAACGGGTCATGCACCAGCGGAACTTCACCGTAGCAGAAATCCTTACTGTACAGGTTGCCATCCCGGAAAATGTTGCGGAAGCTGCAATAGCGCTTGTCCTGGCAGAAGCGTTCATTATAGCGTATGGCTCTGCCAATCTGCCCGGATTTGTAGTTGACCCCGAACGCAGCACCGGCAGATACCCCGACAATGCCATCGAACGAGATGCTGTTCTCCATCATGACATCCATTACGCCGGCCGTGAACATGCCACGCATGGCGCCGCCTTCCAGTACAAGTCCTTTCTTCATTTTGTCCCGAACAGTAATGGTTTCAGTGCCGGTAGGGTGGTGAAGAACGGTTCCAGCGCCTGCATGCGGGTGGTGCTGCGGAGCGATTCCGACAGGATGGGGCAGGGGAAGGGGCTCTCCTTCTTCATGGTTTCCAGCGCAGAAGCGAAAGCGGATACCAGCTCATTAACTCGCAGTAATTCCAAATCCCCATTCTGGCGGAGATAGTCAACAACCACCGCTTGCTCTTTGAGCATTTGCAGGCATGTGGCCTCATCCTGCTCAGACGCGGCGGCGCAGAATTCCTTATAGAAGGTCAGGGCTGTTTTGTAATCCCTGGCCCAGCGCTCCTGGAGCAGCGATTTGGGGAGACTCAGAGCCTCCACGCCGCCGAGTTCGTTCAGCAATTCAAGCCAGGCTGCCTTTTCCTCTGCCGTGGTGGTCGGGCTCCCCAGCCTGCGGTTGATGATAGTTGCGCAGATATCAAGCTCCTCAAATCCCCATTCGAGCCATTCAAAGGCGATGTCCTCCATTACTTCGGAGCAGTAGTTCCTGATTATCCAGTCATGTTGCCAGAGAATAGCATCGGTCAGCATGCAGATTTGCTTAAGTTGCTCCGGTGGAAGCTGGCGCAGCCGGGCGCAATGCGGGCGAATTTGCTGGGTGAAGTGATGAATCTGCTCGTGGATGGGCGCGTTCTCATCCTTCCCGCTGCCGGTGTGCTCCATCTGACTGCACAGTGGATTAACCTTGCAGAGGATGTGGTATACCGCCAGAGCATCCTGCAATGCGTTTTCCGGGGAACAGGCGGCTTGCTCCTTCATCATGCCGGTCTTTGCGGGAAGCGCGGCGGTGCAGGGGAGAAGCGCCAGACAGAAGAGAAGGAAAGCGAGTAGTCTCATGGTCCGTTATTTACTATGATTCATTTTTTCCAGTTGTTGCTGAGCGCGAACGTGATTTTTTTTCACAGCCTTTCTGAACCATTTAGCGGCTTTCTCCTTATTGGGCTTGCAGCCGCGGCCTTGCAGGAGCATGAGCCCCAGGCGGTAACACCCCTCAGCGTTGTCCATGCGGGCTGCCTGCCAGTACCAGTCAAAGGCGGTATCGAAATTCGAAACAACCCCAGTGCCTGTCTCATAGCAGCGCCCGAGCTGCAAGATTGCAGAGACGCTCAGTCCATCTGCGGCTCTCAGAAGCAATTCTATGGCTTCTTCCTGATTGCGCTCCACACCTACACCGTACAGTTTGCAGAACCCAAGCCAGAATGTGGCATTGGCATGGCCTTTTTCACTGGCTTTGCGGAATAAGGCTGCGGCTTCTGCAAAATTCTGAGTCCCTCCGGTGCCTTGCAGCCGGCAGAAACCAAGGCTGTACAGCGCCTCCGTGTGTCCGGAATGTGCGGACCTCTCCAACCAGGCTATGCCGAGTATATCACTCTTCCTGACTCCATCACCGCTGAGATGGGCCATGCCGAGCCGGTACATGGCAGCGTAATGGCCTTGTTTAGCAGCCTTGACCCACCAGCTGCAGGCTTCTGTTTCATTACGTTCGACCCCGGTGCCGGTGAAATAGCATTCGGCCAGGTGGCATTGAGCATCGGCATAGCCCTGATCGGCGGACTTGCTGAGCCAGAAGATAGCCTTGCTGGGGGATTGCTGCACCCCGGTGCCGGTGAAATAGCACCTGGCCAACTGGTGTTGGGCCGCAGCATCACCTGCTTCTGCAGCTTGCATACTGTCCTGAGCTACTTGCGCAATCTCCAATGCCTCCTCACATTCCATCTCATCAAACTCCTCTTCAGCCGGGCAGAAGAGGGTGCCTGCCAGCAGGATGAAACCAATGAATAGCTGTCGAAATAGGGGGTGTTGCATGGCGTAGGCGCACAATCTACCATTTTTTCATGGTTCTGGCAAGCGTATTGATGAAGTCTCACCGTGGGGGCACTTGACAGCATGGCGGTGAAGTGGTACAGTCTGGGGCATGAGTAGTGAGAGTCCTGCACGCGCCTGGGCTTGTGTCAACCTTGAGGCCGTGGCACATAATCTGGATATTGCCCGCCAGGCACTGCCTGATACAGAACTGATGCCAGTCATTAAGGCCGGGGCATACGGGCATGGGCTGGAACCGGTGGCGCGCCGGCTGGATAATCATGGTATTGCGTTTTTCGGTGTGGCAAATGTGGGCGAAGCCAGGCGTCTGCAACGCGCAGGCGTGCGCACAACTCCCTTTATTCTGGGCCCAACATTCCCGGAGGAACGCGAGGAAATTGTGCAGAATAACTGGTGCTGCACGATTTCTACGATGGAGGAAGCGGCTCATTTCCAGAGCCTGGCGGCCTTGCTGGGTAAGCAATTTGCCTTGCACGTGGCGGTAGATACCGGTATGGGGCGCGAGGGATTCCTGCCCGAACAATTGGGGGAAGCCGCAGCGCTGCTGAAGAATATGCCTGACCTGCGCATCGAGGGCGTGATGTCCCATTTTCCCTCTGCTGATGAGGATGTGCCGTTTACGCAGAATGAGATAACTCTGTTTACCGAATGCGCTGGTGCGTTGCAGCAGCAGTTCCCTCTCCGTTACTTCCACATCGCTGCAAGTGCCGGTGAACTCGGGTACGAGGTGCCGGTGGCCAATCTGGCGCGTCCGGGGCTGATGCTGTATGGAGTTGCTCCCATGGCGTCGATATATGATGGCGTGTTGCGTCCTACATTGAGCCTGCATGCCCGCGTGACCCTGGTGCGCGAACTGCCTGCCGGTCATGGCGTCTCTTATGGCCGGACTCACATTACGGACCGCCCCACGCGCGTGGCAACGATTGGCATCGGCTATGCTGATGGCTGGAACCGCCAGATATCCAATAAGGGCGCGCGGGTATACATCAATGGTCACGACTGCCCCATGCTTGGGCGCGTGACCATGGATCAGATAATGGCAGATGTGACCGGTGTACCCGGTGTGCAATCCGGTGATGAAGTGGAGCTGTTCGGCGCACACATTCCCGTCACGGAAGTGGCGGCTAAAGCCGGAACTATCGTCTGGGAAATTTTTACCGGATTAGGACCACGTCTGCCTCGCGTGTATACAAGCTGAGGCTTATCAGCCTGCCTGTGTTTCAGCAGACGCAGAGGTTTTGTAGAACTTATTGATGATGATCGCGAGGGCTCCATCGCCAGTAACATTGCATGCGGTTCCGAAGTTATCCATGGCAATGTAGAGCGCAATCATGAGCGCTTGTTCATTCTCGCCGAACCCAAGCATGGAATGCAGAACCCCCAGAGCAGCCATGATAGCCCCGCCCGGTACACCCGGTGCGGCGACCATGACAACCCCGAGCATCAGGATGAATCCTGCCAGATGTGAGAATTCAACCGGTGAGCCCTGCATGAGCATAAGCGCAATCGCGCATGCTACAATTTTGAGCGTGCTGCCGGAAAGGTGAATCGTGGCACAGAGCGGAACGACAAAGCCTGCTACGTCCTTGTTCACACCATTGGCAATGGTTTGCCTCAGGGTGACAGGAATTGTGGCTGCGCTGGACTGGGTGCCAAGGGCAGTGAAGTACGCCGGCAGCATACGCCAGATGAGAAGCAGCGGATTCTGCTGGGCAATCAGACCGGCTGCACAGTACATGAACAGCAATACGGCAATGTGCAGCAGGAAGATGATACCGATGATTTTGATGAATACGGTCAGAATGCTCATGGCCTGCCCTGAATACGACATGTTCAGCGTGATGCCGAAAATGAAGAGCGGCAGTAAGGGGATGATGCAGCGACCAATGGTGCGGTAGATGATGTCCCGGAAATCATTGAATGCAGCATGCAGCGCCATGCCGCGCAGACTGGCCATACCCAGCCCCAGCATGAATGCCATGATAAGGGCAGTCATGACTCCCATGAGCGGTGGAATCTCAATAGTGAAATATGCGGAAGCTTCGTTCCCCTGAGCCGCAGCACTATTCAAGGCGCCCGGTTCGATGAGGCATGGAAAGATGCCACTGGCCGTGAAATAGGCGGCAAAGCCGGAGGTTATGGTGGCGGCGTATGCCAGCACCGTTGTGCCCAGAAGCATTCGCCCGGCCTTCTTGCCGATATCTGCTATGGCTGGTGCCACGAGCCCGAGAATGAGAAGCGGTATAATGAACCCGAGAAACTGGCTGAACAGCCCATTGAACGTCGAAAAGACCCGGACTACTTTCAGCGGCAGAATCCCACCCAGCAGCATGCCCAGTACCATGGCTGCTATGATTTTTCCTACTAGACCGAATTTAAACTTTTTCATACTGTCCTCAGTCTAGCATTGGTTTCAGATGGATGCAACATTTTTTCAGGCGTATTTTTGTGCCGGGCCATAGCTGTCCAAAAAGCGTTCTAAAGAAAGCCGGGGGAAGAGAAGCAAAACTAAGAAGAAAAAAGAAAACAAAAATGGAGATTGAGTTCTGGGGTGCCAGCTACTAAACTGACGGTGCTAAAAAAATGAACCAATCTCC
>JAZRJB010000113.1:0-23049 GCA_045645565.1 Akkermansia sp.
GGTGCGGGTGCGGTCGAGGTTATGCTCGGGGCGCTTAATCTTGAAGTAGGTATCGCCCTCGAGGTAGTCGGTCAGGAAGCGCATACCGCATTCCATGGTGAGGAGCTTACCAGAGAACGGAAGCAGTTCCTTCTCAAGCGGGGTGAGGAAGGTAGCAGCCTCGCAGTAGCCCTTGGCCAGAGCCTCAAAGTACTCCATGCGCATGGTGACGAGGGAGAGATCCTTCTCATCCTCAGCAGCGGGAGAGGTAGAGGTGCGGATCATATCACCGAAGTCATACAGAGCAGAACCGGGCATGGTGGTATCAAGGTCGATAACGCAGATACCCTCGCCGGTCACGTCGTCCAGCATCACGTTGTTGAGCTTGGTGTCGTTGTGGGTGACACGCAGGGGCAGCTCACCGCTGGCAAGGTAGTTCACCACCTTGTGGCAATCAGCCTCGCGGGAGAGGTACCAGTCGATTTCCCTCTGCACATCCTTGGCGCGACCCAGGGGGTCGGCAGCAATGGCCTTCTGGAAGTTCTGGAAGCGCTTGGTCGTGTTGTGGAAGTCAGGAATGGTCTCAAAGAGAGGAGCCCCGGGAAGATTGGCACCCAGCTTCTGGAAATTACCGAAAGCACGGGCCACCTCGACACACTGACCGGGGTTCTCAATCATATCGTACGTGCGGGCACGCTCAATGAAGGGATACACACGCCATACGTTACCCTCATCATCCTGAGCATAGGGCTTGCCGTCCTTAGCAGGGATGATGGTCAGGGTGCGGCGGTAGGCTTCCTTGCAACCCTCCTCCAGCAGCACGCGCAGGGCTTCATCCGTAACGCGCTTCACATTCTCCATCAGACCGATAGGCTGACGGAACACGTTGCTGTTCACGCGCTGAAGAATGTAGCGCAGGCGCAGACCGGCCTGCTCCACCTCGATACGGAACGTATCATTAATGTGACCGGAGCCGTAAGGCTCACCGAACACATAATCTGCGCGGATATCGAACAGGCTGGCGATTTTCTGAAGATTGAACATAAACTTAACCGAGTTTAGCGGGATACACACCTTCTTCCACGAGCTTGGCAATGCTCTCCACCACAGCGGGCTTGTCGCTGGGGTAGGTCACGCCGAGCCAGTTGGCCGTGGTCTTGATAACGCTGCAATCAGCCTTGCCGTTGTGGATGAGTTCGTCCACTACGGTGGGGATGTAGCACTCGCTCTTCAGCTCAGAGCCGTGAGCAGCGAGGAAACGGTTGAAATGGTCCTGAATCTGACCGATGAAGCTGGCGGGGAACACCCAGAAGTTCATGGAAACGAGTTCCTCAGGGTCCACGGGCTTGCGCTCACCGCTCAGGCTGTCGCCGCGGCATACGCCGTCCTCTTCCGTCTTAATCTTGGTGTATTCCTCAACGCTGTCAAGGTAACCATTCTGAATACCACAGATACCGCGGTTCACATCACCGTGGTCGCTGAGGGTATTCTTGAGGGGGTAGCCAATCATGCCGTAGTGTTCCTTGCCATCAGCAGCGGGAGTAGCGGTAAGGAACTCAGCAGCCTTCTGGAAAGCGTCTGCACCGTAGAAGTCGTCAGCATTCACAACGCCGAAGGGCTCGTTCACCACGTTGCGGGCAGCGAGCAGAGCGTGTGCAGTACCCCAAGGCTTCACGCGACCCTCAGGAACGGAGTAACCCTCAGGCAGGTCATCGAGAGCCTGGAAAGCATAATCCACCTCAATCTTGCCAGCAAAACGGGCACCCACCTGGCTCTTGAAAGCTTCTTCAAAATCCTTACGGATAATGAAGACCACCTTACCGAAGCCAGCGCGAATAGCGTCGTATACGGAATAATCGAGAATAACTTCACCGTTGGGGCCCATGGGGTCAAGCTGCTTGAGACCACCATAACGGCTGCCCATACCTGCTGCGAGAACAAGGAGTGTAGGTTTCATGATATTAGAAATTTAAGTACAATAGTACATGGGCATTTTAACGCTGGTAAAACACTTTGGCAAGCCTAAAAGCGATTTTCCCCCGGCGGATTTCTCCGCCGGGGGGCCATTTTCGTCGATTTCCTTTTTCCCTTGCCTTATTCGGCACACAGAATCTTCACAAAACCTTCCTCCTGCAAACGGGTTGCACCGCAGGCAAACTTAGCGCGGATCTGGAGAGTTTCATCCAGGTCATCACGCACGGAAAGCTTCACCTTGAAATCATCCCAGATGCCGAACTGAGCGCGGCTCTTCACCCAGGCCAGGCAGGAGCGCACGCCGGTTTCATCCACCGGGAGCTGCTCCGTACGGATGATGCGGAAGCCAAGGAAAGAATCCAGGCGGCCTTCAGCCAGTGCGCGCACTGCATTATAATCGAAGCTGGAGACCTCCTGCTGCTGCAGCAAGGCATTAATCTGACTGCTGGAGCAGGCCAGCACGAGTTCATCACCATACGCGCGGCGCTCGTCGCTCCAGGCTTCATTCTTCTGCAGAATCGTCAGTGCGCGGCGCAGCTTACCAACCGTCAGGTTACTTTCCACGGCACTGCCGCTCTCCACAAAATCCTCAGAAACAACCTGAGAAGAAGGAAGCGCAACCGCTACGGTACCGTTCTCGCCGGTGTAGTTCTCGCCCAGGAAGGCATCCAGCATGACCTTATCCATGCAACGCCCGGCAGCGGCTCGCAGGCTTTCAATCGTCTTGCTCACCGGCACATCGATATTGGCCAGCTTCTTGGCATCAAACTCATCAAACCCGACCGCCTTGGTGAAAATCTTAGGGTGAATCACGCGGCGCATCGTCGGGGCTTCTGAAAGAGCCGTACTCTGCATACGAGTCGTTTTCTCATCAAAAGCCAGGAGGCCGTACTGGTCAAACGCAGCCATCTTGCCGGAAAGACCGGACTCCACGGTCACATATTTATCAAGTCGGGAAACCTCCTGCTGCAGGTAGCTGCCCCACTTTTCGGAATACTTAATCTGGTAGTTACTTTCAATATCAGCCATAATCTTAATCTGTATCGTTGATTGAATCACATGGCAAATCGGCTGCAAAAGATTGCCCAGGGTAGTGGGGTCAGGACCGCGTGGTGCCGGGGGCAGTTGTTCCGCCATGGCGGAATTAGAACAAGCCGGCGCTCTTGCCGGTGTGCATTACAACACGGGCTCAGATATTTGTCATCAAAAAAACAGACCCGGTACTCCGTCCCGCGCGGAAACCGGAGCCGGGGTATCAGTCAAGAACAAGTTCCATACCATCGTATGCAGCTTTCATAAACTCCGGAAGGTAAGCATTTAACGCATTATACTCAACCTCATGCCCCACATGGGTCACATACCCACGGGCTGGAGCCAGCCGCCGCATCACCGCCACGGTATCATCCACACAGAAATGCGTGCGATGAGGGCGATAACGCAGACCGTCCATCGCCAGGGCATCCAGATTCATCAGCAGCGGGACCGAGGATTCCGGCAACTCCTGAATATCCGGAATATAACCGAAACTCCTGCCCCCGCAGCGGAACACATAGCCATACGTCTCCACCGTAGCATGCACCACCGGCACGGGAATCACCTCAATATCCCCCACAACAAACGGGGCGCCGGCGTGGTCATGCGCCGCAGGGCGTATGTAACCCTGGTATGTGTTATTCTCATCAAAAGCCCAGCCGAACATGCGTTTCAGATGCGCCAGGCAACGCGAGCCGGCATACAAGGGCAAACGGTCAGAGCGCCGCCAGCAGAATGCCCGCATCTCATCAAAACCCGCAGTATGATCCAGATGCTCATGCGTGTAAAGCACCGCATCAATGGACGTAAGACCGTGCAGCAGCGCCTGGGCGCGCAAATCCGGGCACGAATCCACCAGCAATGTGGTGGTGGCAGAACGCACCAGCACAGACGAACGCCAGCGCTTGTTGCGAGGGTCTGCAGAGCAGCAAACCTCACATCCGCAGCCTATCACGGGCACCCCGGTGGAAGTGCCGCTGCCAAGGAAAAGTACGTTCAGCATCCGTTTTTAGTTTTGATTTCCGCGCGTATTATGGCATAATCCACCGCAGAACGCAAAGACAAATTATGCTTTCCTTGCTCAAGATTCGGAATCTGGCTCTGGTAGACGAACTCACCTGGGAACCACATGCGGGTTTCCTGGGCATTACTGGCGAAACCGGCGCCGGCAAATCAGTCATCATGGGTGGCATTTCCCTGGCTCTGGGGGAACGCGCAGATAAAAGCCTCATCCGCAGCGGGGAAAGCCAGTGCAGCGTAGAAGCCGTGTTCCAGCTCCGCGATGCAGAGAACCTGAACGCCCGGCTGGAAGAAGCAGGCGTTCCTCCCTGTGAGGACGGCATGCTCATCATCCGCCGCATCGTCACCCCCAGTGGCAACCGCCAGTTCATCAACAGCAGCCCCGTAACCCTCCAGCTGCTCAAACGCATCAGCGCCGGTCTGGTTGATATGCACCACCCGGAAGAACACCGCTCCCTCACCTCGCAGGAACGCCAGCTTTCCCTGCTGGATGCCTTTGCAGAAAATGCGGCCACCAACAGGGACTACCAGGCAGCCTACCGCGAATGGCTCGATGCGCGCCACGCCTACCACTCACTCCTGGAAAGCGAAATGGCCAATGAACGCGAAATTGATTTCCTGCGCCACCAGGTGGAGGAGATTGAATCCGCCGCCTTCACCGCCGATGAGGTGGATGGTCTGGAAGCCCGCTGGCAACGCGCCCGCAATTCCAACCGACTGAGGGACACCGCCCTGCCCATGGCTCAAATGGTTGACGGGGAAGACACTTCCCTGCTCTCCACCCTGCACCAGCTGGTGCGCAGCGGGCGCGACCTGGAGCGGCTTGACTCCTCCTGCTCCACCTGGCTGGAAAACCTTGAAACCATCATCGAAACCGCGGAAGACCTGGCCGCCAACCTGCAGGATTATCTCGAAACACTCGAATGCGACCCTGCCGAAATGGCAGAACTGGAAAACCGCATTGCCCTGCTCGATAATCTGAAACGAAAATATGGCGCTGATTTTGAATCCATTTCCGAGCATCTGGAAAGCTGCAGAGCCAAGCTCAACGCCATCTGCAACCGTGAGCAGATGCTGGATGAACTGAAAGCCAAGGAGGAACACTGCCGCAGAGCCGTCATGCAGGCTGGGCAGGCGCTTTCTGCCACGCGCGCCGCAGCCGCCCCCCAACTGGAGCAGGACTTCCTCACCCACGCGCGCCACCTCGGGTTCCGCCAGTCGCTCTTCAGCGCGCAGCTCACCCCCCTGCCCGAACCTGGGCCCCAGGGGCTGGATGAAGTGGACTTCCTCTTCGGCCCCAACCCCGGCGAACCGCTCAAAGCACTGCGGCTCATTGCCTCCAGCGGAGAACTTGCCCGCGTTATGCTCGCCCTCAAGAGCGCCTTGGCCAAGCAGGATGACACCCCCCTGCTCATTTTCGATGAGATTGATGCCAACGTAGGCGGCGAAATTGCCCGCGCCGTGGGCATGAAGATGCGCGAACTCGGGCGCGACCACCAGGTCATCGCCATCACCCATTTCCCGCAGGTCGCCGCCCTGGCTGACCACCACTACCTCATTTCCAAAGGGCAGACAAGCGAAGGCCGCACTGTCTCCCGGCTCGAGGAGGTCGATGCCGATGCGCGCATTTCTGAACTCGTCCGCATGCTCGGCACCTCCGGCCCCACTGCCGAAGCCCACGCCCGCGAGCTGCTTATTCATTAAGCTCCATGAACCGGCACTAAATAAAACAGCCGTATCAGAAACATGGTCTGATACGGCAAATGGTAAAAAGTATGCCTGTGATTACTGCGGGAGAATCTTCTCCATGAAGGCGCGCAGGTCTTCACTGTCGTAATAGTTGTTCTCCTTGATGCGGTCGAAGGCGGCGGTGGTGCGGGCGCCGGCAATGAAGAGCATGGGCATGACGCGGGTCATGAAAAGGCTCTGGGTGGCTTCATCAGCTTCTCCGATGGAGTTCACCTTGTCAACGGCAGTCTGCAGGTTGTAGTGCAGCGAGGGGAGCTTTTCCACAGAATCATTGGCAGTAGCAGTATCCACAATGCCCTCGTAGGTGGTCAGCAATGCGTTAAAGGCGGTCTCAAAGGCATCGATGAGGGCAGCGGCTTCCTCTGCACGCGTAGCAAAGGGCGCAGAGGTTGGGGTATGAATGGCCATGACTGAGGGGCAGCCCAGGGTGAAAGCAACAGCAAGTGTGGCGAAAAGTCTCATGTCCGGATATCTAGGTCTGAGTGGGGGATTAAGAGAAACGCTGCGATTCCGCCGGGGAATCGCAGCGTTGAAAGTTAAGGCATTGAGCAGGTATGGATTACTTTTCCTCAATGGTCACGTCGTACTCACGGCCCATGATGTTGAGCTTCATGTTACGACCGGAGATAGCGGCAGCCACACCCACGGTGGAAAGAGCAGCGGGAGCGCCAAAGTTCTCCTGCTTGGGCGTGGTGGGCGGCTCAGGCTTCTTGCCAGCGTAGTAGTCTTCAAGCTGCTGCGGGAACATGCAGTAAATCACGCAGTTCTCGTCGGTCACAGGCAGCCCCTTGGCGGCGAGCTTGTCGCGCAGGTCCTGCATGCCGGGCTTGATGAGGTCGGCGGGGCGGCAGGTGATGGGGTCCTTGCCCATCTTCTTGGCGCACATGGCCTGCAGCTCGGGATCCACGGGAGCGGGAGTGCGACCATAGTAACCCAGGGCCACGTCGGCGCACTGCGGGGTGATGTTCTTCCAACGGCCGAACTTCACGTTCATCATAGCCTGCACACCCACAATCTGGGAGGTGGGGGTTACCAGCGGAATCCAGCCGAGAGCCTTGCGAACCACGGGAATTTCTGCGAACACTTCCTCGAACTTATCGGTCATGTTCATTTCCTTGAGCTGGCTGCGGAAGTTGGAAAGCATACCGCCGGGAACCTGGTAGCGCAGCGTATCGCTGTTCACGATTTCGTTGGCGTGGCTGGTGAAGCGGGAAAGGCTGTCGTACACAGGCTGCAGCATGGCAGAGATTTCAGAGAGCTTCTTCTTGAAATCCTCTTCATCCTCCAGCTTGGGAGCGCGCTCATAGCCGTTCATGAGAGCAAGCATGCGCATGCAGTCCGGCTGGCCGGTACCGTTAGCAAAGGGAGCAATGGATACGTCCACGGCGTCTGCACCGGCATTGATGCCAGCCACGTAGGTAGCTGCACCCAGACCAGCGGTCTCGTGGGTGTGAATCCACACGGGAAGGTTACAAGCCTTCTTGATAGCCTCCGTCAGCGCAGCGGTCTCTGCGGGAGGAATCAGACCTGCCATGTCCTTGATGACGATGGCATCAGCCCCCATGTCTGCGATTTCCTTTGCCAGGTTGGCAAAGTACTCCAGGTTGTGTACAGGAGACGTGGTGTAGCAAATGGTACCGTGAGCCTGACCACCGGCTTCCTTAGCAGCCTTGATGGAGGTACGCATGTTCTGCGGGTCATTCAGACAGTCGAAGATACGGAAGATGTTCATACCATGCTTCACGCTGAGCTTCACGAAAGCCTCCACAACGTCATCAGCATAGTGAGTGTAACCCACAAGATTCTGGCCGCGCAGCAGCATCATGTGCGGGGTCTTGGGGGCCAGTTTCTTGAGGGTGTCCAGACGGTCGAACGGATGCTCTCCCAGGAAACGCAGACCAGAGTCAATGGAAGCGCCACCCCAGGTTTCCAGAGCAGAGAAGCCCATGGTATCCAGAATGGGAGCGATTTCAAGCATCTGCTCGGTGGACATGCGGGTGGCTGCCAGAGACTGGTGGCCGTCGCGCAGTACGGTGCAATTGAATGTAGCGGGTTTCATATCTAAAAACTTGTGTTAAAACAACGTGATTCTATGCACTAAGCCTACCATAAAGCAGGTATTCGCGTCAAGCAACTAATGCCGGAGGACTAAAAATTATCCTCTGAACCAGCATTTCGCCCTGAAAATGCGAGCCTGCCGCCGGGGCTCTAAAAAGCCGCAAAGAATTTCTCAGCCTCCTCGCACACGCGAACCGCCACACTATTGACATCCATGTGCGATGCCTCAAGCCAGAAATGAGACGCTTCCTTGTAGAATGCGCGGCGTTCACTATCCAGCCTGGTGAATACCGCGCGGCGATCGGTATTCATCAGCAACGGGCGGGTTGTACTCTTGGCAGTGCGCACCAGAAGCGCGTTCACCGATACATTCAACCACACGGTAAAGCCCAGCATGCGGAGAAGCTCACGGTTCTCCGGGCGAATCACGATACCGCCGCCGGTTGAAATAATGGAAGGACTGGGGGGCGGGTTGTACAGCAAATAGCGCAGCAACGCTGTTTCCAGGGCGCGGAAATGCCCCTCGCCCTCCTGCGCAAAAATCTCAGAAATGGGCTTACCAATCTGCTCTTCAATGATTGCATCCGTATCCAGCAGGGGCATTCCTGTCCGCTTACTGAGCGCTTTACCCACAGTCGTCTTGCCACAGCCCATCAACCCGACCAGGATGATGGGGCGCCCCTTGGTATCAAGTGGATGAATCGGTGCAGAAATCATGCCATCGTACTCAGAGATTATTCCTCACAGATAATCACCTCACCCCGGAAGACAATGAGAGATGACCCCGTGAGCATTTCACCAGCGGACTGGATGGTGACGGTATCATCATCATTTACAACAGCCTTTACCAGCCCCTCACTGGTTTCAAATGAAAACTCCGGCATATCGCCATCCATCAGGAAATCAACAAAAGCGGAAAAGCACATGGCAGCGCTGCTGTTCCAACCGGATTCGCTGCCATCAGCCAGATAATGGCGCATACGCACCTCACCTGCCCCCTGAGCAGGCTCCACAGAGATAAGACCATCAGCCCCCACGCCGAAACGGCGGTTGCAGATATCTGCAACATTCCCCTGACTCAGCACATTGCTGAGCGCAAGGTCGCGATTATCCACCATGACAAAATCATTGTCAGCTCCGGTCATCTTGTAGAATTGAAGCATCATAACAGGGGGATTCTAGCAAAACTTACAACTCAGGAAAAGACTAAATAATTCAACAAGCAGATATTTACCCTTCGTCTTTTCAATGAGGCTCCACAAGGGAGGGGTCGTCCAGCAACACGACCTCAGCCCGGGAAACCCGGCCGGCTGCGGTAAAATCAAACCTCAATGCATGGGTCTGAGACGCCGTATTCTCCGGATGGTCGAAATAGAAATAAACAAAGGACTCCTCACCGGCACTGCCGTGTATCGTCAAGTGCATCTGCCCGAAATCCCGTTCCACCACTGCTTTACTGGCAGCCTGCAGCTGCATATCGTGAGCCGCGGCCACGGCAACACGCCAGCGTTTATCATCGCGGCCATTGATGCAATATCCAATGCGTCCCTCGCCGCAATTGTCGTTAAAATAGGGCTTGCTCACGGGTCTCAACATGGAGCAGGACACCAGCAACACAGGAAGAATGAGACAAATCGTTTTCATAGTAAGTTAAGTATCAGTTTTATTGTAATTTTTCGAGCCGGGCGCGCCACTGGGCAATTTCCGCCTCGTTCCAGGGCTGGGCTACTCCTTGTTCATAACACTGCACCAGCATCTGCATCGCCTCAATGCGCCCTTTCTCAGCCGAAAGCCGGAACCAGTAGACTGCATGATTCCAATTTTGCGGCAAAGCAATCCCCTGCGCATAGCAATATCCCAGCGCACACATGGCAGCAGCATTCCCGTTCTCTACCGCCAGGAAATACCAGTATAACGCAGCATTGTAATCCTGCCTTACCCCCTCGCCCAGCTCATGGGCCCGCCCCAGGTAATACTGGGACATATCATCCCCCTGGTTCGCAGCCTTGCGAAACCAGCTTGCCGCCACCTTCGCATCCGCCGGAACGCCCTCACCGTACAAGTAACACCAGCCCAGGTTATACTGAGCCAGTGCGTACCCCTGCTCTGCTGAGCGGCGATACCAGGCAATCGCCTCATTCAAATCATCTTTCCCCGCGGCCCGCTCTGCATAATACGCTCCAAGCGCACACTGCGCAGCCGCATGCCCCTGCTCTGCAGCTGCTCGAATCCAATACATAGCCTCCGAAACATGCTCAGCAGACTGATTCAATTTCTCCCCCACTTCATACGCAGCATTGCGGTAATATGAACGCGCCTGTTCGTAGCCCAGTTCCATAGCCTCACCATACCACCGGGCGGCAAGCGCTTTATCCTTGGGCACATGAGTACCAGTCTCATACGCTATCCCCAGCAAGAAACAGGCATTCCCGCAATTTTCTGCATGCTGCCGCAGCTGCGGTATGCCCGACGGCGAAATATGGCAAAGCAATTCTTTCGCAAAATCATAACTCATCTCCAAATCCGCCAGTACGGACAACACATGCGGATGGGAACGGGCAAGGGATATCAAATAATTCAACGCCTCCTCATACCCCATGGCAAGAGATGCCAGTGCATTAAGCACTGCCGCATCCCGCTGAACCAGATTCAGCAGCACCCGTGCGGCCTGCTCCTGGTGGGGTTCTCGGCGCACCAGCTCCAACAAGGCATGGGAATCAACTCCACCGGCTGCGCGCCCGGCCAGTTCCTCCGGGCTCGGACTCAGGGTATACCACCCACTCAGTATCCCCAGCGGCACCACGCACACCAGCACCAGCGCCTGCGCCAGCGCGCGCTTCAGACGCTGGGTACGGTTTGTCTCTATTGGCGCGGCTTCATTCATAGCGTCAGGCTGACCCGGATTCTAACCTTTCCCCTGCTTCCCGGCAAGCAAAAAATCCCTACCTCTTCACTATATGCTTAATTTTTCCGTAATATCTGCCCTGGTGGCACAGATATGAAAGCACAACGGATAACATCACATAGCGGAAATCAGTTGCTTTTCTCAAGAAATGGTGTATACTCACCGCGCCATGCTGACCATCAAGAAACTCACCAAAGCACATGCCGGACGCACGCTCTTCTTCGAGACCGAGCTGGTAGTCAACTGGGGCGAGCGCATTGCGCTGGTAGGGCCCAACGGAGCAGGAAAATCAACCCTGTTCCGCATGATTCGCGGAGATGACACCCCTGACGAAGGGCAGATTGTGATGGATGACTACGCCGTGGTGGGCTACCTGCAACAGGAAGCAGGAGACCCGACAGACCGCACGGTTCTGGAAATTGCCATGAGTATAACGCCTGAAATGGGCGATGCCATCCGCACATTGAGAGAATGCGAGGCCAAAGGCGATAACAGCAGCGATGAATATGCCCAGGCCATGGACACCTTCATTTCCCACGATGGGTACCAGATTGAGCCGAAAGCAAAGCGCATCCTGAAAGGGCTTGCATTCAAGGATGAGGATTTCCACCGTCCCGCGCGGGAAATGAGCGGCGGCTGGGTCATGAGAGCCCACATGGCGCAGTTGCTGGTTGCAGAACCGGATCTGCTCATGCTGGACGAACCGACCAACCACCTGGACCTCATGAGTCTGCTGTGGTTCCAGCGGTACCTGATGAATTACCCTGGCGCCATCTTCATGATTTCGCACGACCGTGATTTCATGGATACCCTGGTGGAAACCGTGTACGACATAGAAAACGGCGAACTGGTGCGCTACACCGGCAACTACACACGATTCCTGGAACTCAAGGAGCAGCGTTACGAACAAGTGCTGGCAGCCTGGCGCAACCAGCAGCGTGAAATTGCGCACATCGAATCCTTTATTGAGCGTTTCCGCTCCGTTGCGTCAAAAGCCTCCCAGGTGCAGAGCCGCATCAAGCAGCTGGAAAAAATGCGCCGCATTGAAAAACCCCGCCAGAGCCGCCGCGTGTTCAAGTTCATCTTCCCGCAGCCTCCGCGCAGCATGCAGAAAGTACTGGAGCTGGAAAAAGTCGGGCAGAGCTACGGCAGCAAACGCATCTACAAGAACCTGGACCTCCTCATTGAGCGCGGTGACCGCATTGTACTGGTCGGGCCGAACGGTGCCGGCAAATCCACCCTGCTTAAGATTCTGGCCGGCGTCATCCCCATTGACGAAGGGCAGCGCGTGCTGGGAACAACCACCCGCATCGGTTATTTCTCACAGATGCGTTCTGAAAACCTCACGCCGAATTACACCGTGCTGGAGGAAATCATGAAGGCTGACCCTGAATTGAGGGAAGAAGAAGCCCGAGCAGTGCTGGGGTCCTTCATGTTCCGCAAGCTGGACTGCGAAAAACGCGTTGAAGTTCTCTCTGGTGGTGAAAAATCGCGTCTCAGCTTGGTGAAGTTCCTGGTGAATCCGCCTAACCTTCTGCTGATGGACGAGCCCACCACCCACCTTGACCTCATGAGTGTGGAGGCTCTTTCCCAGGCGCTCAAGCGCTACGAAGGTACTCTGGTCTTCATTTCGCACGATGTACACTTCATCCGCGCACTGGCAGAAAAGACGCTGCACATCAGCCACGGCACCGTCACCCCCTACGCAGGCGGGTACGATTACTACCTGGAGAAATCCGGCTTGCTTGACAACCCGGATGCCATGGACCAGTAAAAGCCATTCTTACCATCATACACCCCAAAAAGCCGTTGCTCCCCCGAACAGGAGCAACGGCTTTGCCTTTCGATTAAAGAAGCCCGGCAGCAGCCAGCCCGCCTATTATGGCACCGGCAATGAGCTTTGCCCAGGACTCCTTGATACCCCAACCAGTCAGAAGACCGGTCAGCCAGCTATGTTGTGTTTGTTTTGTATTCATAGGGAAACTGATTCATTACATGCGCGCGCGACGCGGGGTATGCCGGAGCTGAACCGGATACACCATACCGTGCGTTAATGCTTCTGCAAACATACGGGCGGCATCTGCGCTGTGAGAATGAGCATCATGCACCGGCATTTCCCGGGTATTCCCCCCTGCTCCGGGCGGCGCCGTGCGGTACATTTCCAGACAAGCCAGCCCGGATGGCTCCTTCTCGCCCCGCAGATTCACCTGCTGGTGCAGGGTATCCCGGTGAAACCAGCTGTGTGCCAAAATCCCGCGCAAAGAATTAATACCACGCCAGATATCCGGAGTGCGGGGCACAACCCGCACCGCCATAATCCCTTCTCTCGCCAGGCTTTCCACATACGACTGACCATGCGGGTCCCGATGCGCGGCATCATGCGGCAGAAAATGAGCCGCAACGCTTCCATACCGGGCCTCCCATTCGCGTATTTTTCCGGCAAAATGCTCAAGTGGCTGCTGGTTGGCGGCATAATGATTCAACCAGTATACATTACCACCGTAATTCTGAACCAGCCAGATGGCAGTATGATCACTGAGCCCCAGATCCCAGGCAGTGTAGAGCGGTTCCTGAGGTGAGAATCCGCAATCCACCCCAATGCGGCCGTTTTCCCTCAACCGGGCAATCTGCGCACCATAAATTGAGCCATCATTGCCGGTAGCAAATGCCTCATCCGGAGTTGAAGGATATTCCTGGCGCATAGCCGCCCCCATGGTGCGTTCCATTCTCGCATACCAGAGTTTCTGACCATGGGTGAGCTGCACCCCGCATTCCTGCTCCAGCTTTTCGAAATAAGCAGCCTGAATATCTGACCACCCGCCCCTGCCCGGGAGCGAATAGTCAGGGTTATCAAACCAGCTCATGAAGAAGAATCGGAAATCCAGGGGCAGGAGTTCATCTTTGGAACAGTTCTCCATTGCCTGGGCTGTCAATTCATAGTTCACCCCGTAGCGTCCGCCTTCATGCGTACTTTCCAGGATGATGGTTCCTTCTGCCGACACGGTATTGATGGCACCTGACCGGATTTCCCGGGCGCGCCATGGCGCATGCATGGAAACATGCGCCAATTCGCTCACATGCAGCAACTGAAGAGTTCCACCACGCAATGTGGTACCCAGACGAATATCACTGCCGTTGGCAAAAGCCATGCGCCCCCGGGCATCAGCCGCAGGATGCCAGCCGCCTTTCTTGCTAGCTCCGCTTTTCTGCTTTATCAGCCCGCCCAGGGAAGCCAGCACATAATCCTTGGCTTCCGGGTGCGGGGGCAGATAATCCAGATGCTCCCAGGCAAATCGGATTTTCTCCAGCTTCTGTTCAGCATCCGGCAGCGTCTTATCTATAATACCAGCATGGTAATTCGGAATAAACAGGCAGTTATCCAGCATCAGCATAGCAACATACGTTGATATACCCAGCTGCCGCGCCTTAAGAACAACATTCCGGTTCCACAGGTTGCGGTGCAGGCGCAGCTGTGCTGCATTGGGCGCAAAGCGCTGCATACGCCCTGCCTTGTTTTCAATCCAGTACAAGTTGCAGAGCCGCCAGAGCTGATTTTCTATGCGTTCGCGGTATTGCGGATTAATCGAGCTGAGCATCTTCCTGATTCTGTTGTTTAGCTCTATCGGGCGAAGCCAGTTCACGGCTCTTGTAGATATGCGGATATGGCGAGGAGACACGCTCCAGCGTATCCAGTATCATCGTCTGGTCCTGCTCGCTATTTCTCAGCTGATTACAGAGTTCGACCAGTTCCTCCACATGTTTTTCCCGCTCGATACCGCACTCCGACAGGAGCATCAGTCGCGCCAGTTCCGAGGTAAGCGCCTCTCCGCGTGTGAAGTATTCAGGATTGCGCGTCTTCAGGTAATACGGCCAGCGGCTATCCTGGAACAACTGCATGAATAATTCCAGATTATTCAGTTGCGAACTGTTACTCCCGTACCAGGTCTCCGGGCTCAGGGTGCGCTCTCCGAGTATCGTGTCCAGGCAATGTGAAAGCTGCTTCACCCGGGTATGCTTATTGCTCTCATACGCGTACATACGGTCTGCTTTTGCGGAAAACTCACTCAGCGGAATCAGAGACTGCATGAACTCCGTCCGCTTGCGCGCCATGCGCGTCGGGAACAGGGGGATACCATCCGATGATTGCACCACATACGGCGCCCGCTGATACGGATTTGCGGCATCCAGCTCGCCCGGCATCAGGCGTATCTGCGCTTCCGGTATTCGCTCATTGCGGTACACGGTTACATTCTTCAGCATATCCATATCCAACTCGCTCGGCACAATACCACTGAGTGACACACCGCACACGTTCAGCCGCTCATTCTCTCCCTCCATTTGCGCAATCTGGTTCATGCGTTGATATGAACTGAGAAACGGCTTCAACCCGATTTCTGCAACCCATTTATCATCGAGTCCCAGCGGTCGCTCGCCCTGCTCGCCGCCATAGCGCTTCTGGTTCCACCAGATACCGGTTTCATCAGCATAAGGTGATGCTGCCGTCTGGCGGCGGAACTCCGTAAGCAGGCGAAGCGCAGGCAACACGCGAGCATCTGCCGCAAGCGGCTCCGGCAGAGCCACGTCCTGCTCCATCTGGTACCCCTTCTGTATAATCACCGGACGCGCCAGTTTGGTATTAGAGGCTTTAGAGAACGTCAGCTCGGCAATATCCCGGGTGGGAACCGGGTCCAGAGACATGCGGCATATCGCATCCCCACCACGGGATTGCACTCCGTACTGTCGCAACTCAGGATACTGCTCCAGCAATCCGGATAATTCATGAATGGCTTCCTCCACCGGGCGGGAGCCGCATACTTCCTGCAATTCCGGCATCATCTGTTCGCGGATATGCTCAGGCATCAGCTCCCACCCCCTGGATGGGTTTTCCAATATGTTCCAATGGTGCTGCCCGGCACCGCGGAAGGCGCCTTCACCGCCTACGGAAAAACACCATGCCTGCTCATAGCGGCGGGATTCCTTCGGGTTATAGGCGCTTATCATCATGTCCTCCAGCGGCAATTTCGTTCCGCTGAGCAATGACTTGCGCAACTTCTTCACCTCGGGTATCAGTTGCTTGACCGCCTCGGCATGTATGCGGTTGCGCCGGCGAACCACCCCGCGTGGTGTCGCTACGTCCTGCGGATCAAATTCACTGAACGCGGCTGTTCTGAACCATTTCTGCGTTGATTCCGGCAACCCGCTCTTCTCCATATTCACCAGCATCATCACAAAATTCAGTCTAGCCATGCGCTCTGCCAGCTCATGATACATGGCAACTTTATCTCCAGGAACGATAATTGGTCCTACGGTATGTCTGTTTTTCCGGCGAATCAACCGGCGCCGCTCACGCGTCATGTACCGGATATTGGCTTCCCGGTCAGCTCCTTGCTCTATGATGTAATTCAACGAATCAGGCGACATGTAATGAGCCTGTATCAATGCCTCGCCCACCTCCTGCGGCGAAACCCAGCCTGAGGTCAGCATGCGGTTCCAATACGTGCGGAAGCGCTGCATACTCAGCGAATACGGCGTATGCACCTTCGGGTGCTTAAATAGATACAAGTCATTATCCACATTCATCTGTTTCATGGAATGGTCCAACCGGCGGCCTCCTGCCTTCATCCAATTATTAAAACTATTGGCAAACTCCATACCTGTCGCATACAGGGTGGAATTCCCCAGCCAAAGGGAGCTGAGTTCCTGAGCCGCCACATACCCCATGTGATCAAATCCCAGGAATTCCTTCCTGTACGGAGGAAGGGCCGCACTCTGGCGGTAAAACCACGCATTCCCGTGCTGCTGATGCGCTTTCTGTATATTATCTGGCAACACATCGCGACCCATAGGCAGGAACCAGGTCTTCACCACACCATGCACCGCGTTCGCGGCCATTTCCTTGGTCGGATACCAATGTGTATACTGGTCATCCGGCATCTGGACTCGCCATAGGAACCCACCCTTGCCATCCGGGGTTCGCTCCAGCCCGCGCCCGGTCAGTTCCGCATAACGGATGAGCGACGGGCGGCTTTCTTTCAAACGCACCAGATTATCCACAATGTTGGGTGGATCCTGCTTAATGGATTTAGGCTCCCATACCTCTTTGCTGTAATGCCCTTTCAGCTCCCGTTTCAGTAACACATTACCCGCCTGGTAGGGCTTGATACCTGATGCCAGGAGTTCTGCAAACTCATCACTGCGCGGAAGGCAATGCAGCAAATTATCAATGCAGCTTTCCAGACCGACCAGGTTATAATGAATATTCTTCAATTCCGCCGGCAGCCGGAGATTGGAGCGCTGCACGGTCCGATGCGACTTTTCTTGCAAGCCCTCAAAACTTTTGATGGGCAATTTCTTCAACCACGCCGGACAATGTTTCGAATGGATACGCCGCATGTACAGGTATTTCCCGAAATTCTCATATAATTCCTGCACGGCCTCATCCCTGTCCTTGCCCGCCAGCACATCGGATACGGTCTTGCAGACCCAGGCACCCGCTGTCTGGCGGATTTTATCCAAGTGCGACCGCGCATGATCCACAGATTTGAAAGAATTCATCAACCCTGCCAGTGATTCATGATTCAGGGCATATTCGTAGAGCAAATCCTGTATCTCACTGAATATATCCGTTACCACGACCTTGCGCATACGCGCGCCATCCGGCAAATAATAACCACTGATACCCAGCTGTTTCGGCATAACAAGCAAGGGATTCTTCATGCGTTCCACGTGAAAGCGGGCGCGTTCAAGCCTGGTCTCAGGGTTCGGGTATTTCGCAAGATTTCCCTTTTGCATCATCTCCTCCATCAGCAGCAGGTATGGTATGCTACGCTTAGCATTAAGCAGTGTCTTCTTGGTGCCGGTGAGCTGTTCATACAATTTCTGGGCACCTGCTGCATCCAGATTCTCTGATAACTTGACTTCCGGACGGGATACCCCGGATGAAGCCGCCTGTGCGTGCAGGAAGTCCATTGCCTGCTGGGGTTCGGTGAACCCCTTGAAGTAATCCGTGTTCAGCAGGCGGACGGCTCGCAGCAGCTCCGGGAGATTGCTCACACCACTCCACCGCTTGCTGCTGCACAAGGCTTCGCGCAGCAACTGGTTCTGCGCATGAATATCCGGCGTTCCGAGAATGCGGCTGGTAGTAGCTTCATCCACCCCCCATTCCTGCAGAAGATTACTATTCTCCAACAGCGATTGTGGTGAGCGGAAATGATGCAGGGCGGCTCGCCCCGCGGCAATCAATACAAACGGCAGGTTTCTGGCCGCCTCCCGCATATTCGCTTCAATATCAGTCAGGTTATCACCGAATGCCTCCCAATCGATATTAGAAGCAACCCGGTCCACCCGGGCAGCCAGTTCCTGCATACCAAGTTCCGCAAATTGTGAAGCTTTCCCGGCAAGCAGCAGCTTCGCGTTCTCTGCCGTCAGGGTGCCAAGGGATTTCAAAGCAGCCAGGGAATACCCCTTCACGCCAGATTGACCGGCTTTCGCGAAATTGCTGATGGTTCGCTCCAGCATGCGTGAGCCGATTCGGCTCATCCCCATGTAGATACCAGCCTGCAAGGCACCACCCAGAATACCAGCAGCGGTCTGCAACTCCTGGCGTCCCTGCGGGGAGCGTTGCCGTGCTTCTGCTATGGCGGCACCCGCGCCTGATAACGCCAGGGTGCCGAAACCTGCACCACCCATAAAGCTCAATGCCGCACCCGGTAATGCACCAGCTGCCTCAACCGCCAGTTCTTCTGCAAAGCTGCTATCCTCATCCAGGCGTATGGGAAACACCTCCCCCTGTGCCACCTGGCGCAGCTCTTTCAAAGCCTGCAAGCGTTTATCCATAGCGGTGGAGAGTTCCTTCAGCGTGTCGCTCTGCAAGGATTCAGACATGGCGCGGGTCATGGCAGTGGCCAGATGCCCGCCACCCTGCACCAGCGCATGGCGGATATCCCCCACACCGCGGCGCACACTCTGCTGCATCGCACTCCCCAGGTTCTGAGGCGCGGATTCCAGCGCCTGAACCTGGGGCAGCGTGCGCGCTACGGCATACACCTGGGCGCGCATTCCCGGCTCCATATCGGCAAGCTCATCGACCGCCTGCAGCAGCCCTGGCGTTCCCATCACAACTTCCGGTAATGCAAACGGCTGGGTTTCCTGCGCATGAAACGCAGTCCACGCTTCCGCCAGTGACTCCGCCAATGGCAGCAATTCATTCCGGCTATCGCGGCCCTGCGCCTCTGCTTCCACGCAAATCCGGCGTTCAAATTCATCCTGGGGTAATTCCAGCGGGGTGCCACGAAGCGCCGCTTGATAATGCCCGGCATACAAATCCCGGGCTTTCTGCCGCACCGGTTCCTCCTGGTTTTTCATGGACAACCCGGCGTACACTTCCGGCTCGGTATCAGCCACGCCCAGCTCCCGTGACAAATTCAGGCGCAATTCCGGCCAGTTGCCCCGCACCTGGTCGCGGGTCAGCCCCTTGTGGTCCACAACCCAGGAGCGGTTGATGCTGGTCATGATACGGTGTTCGCGGTCTTCCTCTGACAACCCGCTTCCAGTACCACCAGCCCGCTGCCGCACGGAGTCCGGAACCGTTGCCAGATTCCCCGTCAGCAACTGGTCCCAATATCTCGATTTTTCCGGCGGAGAAGGCTCCAGAGCATCCTGCCGGGGGGTGGTTGATTCCGGCACCTCCGCAGCGGGTGCAAGCAATGCCGGGCGGTCTGATTGTATGGTTTCTGTTTTCATAGCAAAGTTATTCAGCGTTAAAGCACACCCAGTTATCTGCGCTCATTCCCAATTCATCCAGCCACGAGGCATTCTCCTTTTCCGTACTGTTCTGCAGGCGGAATTCAGCTTCCTTCTGCAGATTGCCCAGGTAATTCAATGTTTCGGCATCGCCCGGGCACCCGAAATACCCATCCCGATACATACGCCACAACCGGCGGCTCATCCCCTGCCGGTGCTGCCGGGGTACCTGAGCCATTATCCTGGCCCGCTGCAGCAATTTCTGACGCTCCGGCATGGGGGATGACGCACAGGCCAAATCTATCAGCAATTCCGCATCCAGACTATCCTCCTGCTCATCTATCCGGCGCCGCCAATCGCAGCTGGCCGCAGCATCTGATATGGAGCGTCTCTCCAGGTGAACCGGGTTGAGAACCCCGGATTCCGCAGCCTGCGTCAGGGTTGATACATCCGGCTCAACGCCTTGCTCAACCGCTGCTGCAAGCTGCATGGCCAACTCCTGGCGCAACCTGAGCCGCACCTGCTCCACCTCTGATTCCAGAGTCTGTAACGCCTCAGCCCCCGCAGGTTTGCGGGCGTCATCGCGGTTCCAGTCCGCAATGGCCTGCTGTGGATTCCGGTGCAGCATCTGCTGCCACCGGCGCTGCAAGCTGCGGCTTTGCACAGACTCCAACTGCTGCTGGTACTGCTCCTCCGGCAGAAAAACTCCGCGCCCCTGTTCCATCCAGCTCCGGGCGGCGTCCTCATCTCCCTGTTCGACCGCTCGCTCCACCTGGTCCTGCCACTGCTGGCGGGCCCGGTGGACCTTTTCCAATTCCAGCTTACGCCTCCCCTCCAATGACTGGAGTTCGCTCAATGTCACACTCATCTCCATTGCCTGCGCCTTGGGCTCTCCGCTCAATGTATCCAGATATTCACGCAAACGCGGCTGGTAGGCCTGCTGCCAGCTGTAATCCCAATCCCTGACGGGCAATTCCATTAACTCCTCTGTTGTTTCCTGCCCGATGCGAGCCAGTTCATGACTGATGTCAGCCTGGTTTCCTGTCGATTGCACCCGGCTGATGGCATCTGCCAGCGCAGCTGCCCCCATGCCGGCACTCTCAACCACCTCACCCAGAACGCGTCCGCTGCGGCTCCAGTCATTTAATGCATTAAGGGGCAGATGCACGCTCTGCCGCGGATATGCGAGCATTCCCCATTCTTTCATCCGAATCGCCATATCCCGCGAGAATGACACGACATAGGCTTCTGGTCAACAATTCCCGAGGGGTAGGTTCTGCATCCCGAGCGGCACCATGTTCCGCCCCCCTTGCTCAATTCAGCAGATTCATATCATCATCATATACCAGCCGTAGTGGCTGGGCTGTGGGAATTTCCAGCTGTTCAACACCTGCTGGCGTAAGCCCCCGCAGGTGCATCACCAGGGCTCTGAGACTATTCCCATGCGCCACAACCAGCAAACGCTCCTTTTGATACAGCAGGGGTCTCATCAGCTCTTCCCAACACGCCCGGACCCGCACGAGCGTGTCCCGCAGAGATTCAGAATCAGGTACCTGCCCAGGCTGCAATGAGGCGTAGCGAATATCTCTCGCGCTGGAGCGGGCATCCCCCGTGGGCAATGGCGGGGGCGGGCAATCATAAGACCGCCGCCACCGGAAAACCAGTTCCTCCCCCATTTCCTGCTCCACCTCGCGCTTGCTTCGCCCCTGCAAAACGCCGTAGTGTTTCTCATTCAAGCGCCAGTCCTTATAAACCGGCACCCAGGCGCAGCCCATGCCCCCCAGTACGATATTCTGCGTATGTATCGCTCGCACCAGCAATGATGTACACGCAGCAGCACAGCTGAAACCGCTCTCCTTCAACCGCTGTCCGGCCAATTCTGCCTCCCGCCGCCCCCGCACTGATAATGGCACATCTGCCCACCCGGTAAAACGCCCCTCCGCATTCCACTGTGATTCCCCATGCCGCAGCAAAACCAACTCTTTCATAAATGAAATGATACCCGGCTTCACTACGTGATTGCAAAACAGTGAGAACTTGCTATAATGTTACACAAGATGACCCGCACCCGTATTGTTTTTCTGCTGTTTATCCTCTCCGTTCTGGTCAGTGTTGCCATCCTGCTTCCGGGGTGTTTCAAAGACCCGCGCAAACTCGCCATCGGCGAATGGCAGGAATTCAATAAACTCGGCTATGTCGATGTCTCCGAAACAACGGCCCGATGGTCCGGCAGCAGTTATAAGGGCACTTTCACCTACACCTGGATTCAAACCGATTCTGAACCCTATTCCGTTGAAGTTTCGCGCAACGGGGAGAGCTGGCTGGCCGGCGTTACCTTCGAAAGCGATGACTTTGCCGTGGTCGACCTCTACATCATGGACAAACTCCCAGCTGAGGCCCGCAAGTTCATTCAGCAGAAAAACCGCGCTAAAAACCGACCGGAGGATGAATTCAAGCTGCGTTTCCGCCGCGTTAAAGTCGAAAAATGAATATAACCCACCTCTTCGCGCAGTTTATTCTTGAAAACATGCGGTATTTACGTTAAAACTAGCACACGGTAACTTGTTTCATCCGTTTTCTCACAAACTCACATTACAACTATGAACACCACATTCAAAATCCACGGGCTCTGCGCTGCTACGCACACCCCCATGAACGCTGATGGCTCCTGCAACCCCAATGCAGTGGATCCCCAGGCCAAGTTCCTTGCCAGCCAGGGTATCAAGTCCGTTTTCATCACTGGTTCCACCGGCGAATCTGCCCACATGCAACTCACTGAGCGTAAGGAAAACATGGCTGCCTGGGGCGAAGCCGGTAAGAAGTACGGCATCGATGTAATCGTCCACACTGGTGGCAACTGCGTGTATGATGGCCGCGAACTCGCCGCCTACGCAGCTGAATGCGGCGCCACCGGCACCGCCAGCAACTCCCCCTGCTACTTCAAGCCCGGCAGCATCGACCTGCTCGTCGACAGCCTTGCCGTTGCTGCATCCGGCGCTCCGGAGCTGCCCTTCTACTTCTACGACATTCCCGTACTCACCCACGTTGGCTTCAACCCCTGCAAGATGATTGAAGCCTGCGCTGCCAAGATTCCCAACTTTGTGGGTGTGAAGTTCACCAACCCCGACCTCGCCCTCTACATGGACGCCCTCAACTACGAAGGCGGCAAGTACGATATTCCCTGGGGTGTGGACGAATGGTTCCTCGGTGCATACGCCACCGGTGCCAAGGGCGGTGTAGGTTCCTCCTTCAACTATGCTCCCAAGCTGTATGATGACATCATGAAGGCCGTTGACGCTGGCGACCTGGCTGAAGCCCGCCGCCTGCAGCAGCTTTCCGTCACCATGATCAACATCATCGCCGGTAAGGGCTACATGGGCTGCTGCAAGTACCTCATGAGCGAATGGACCGGTGTTGATTTCGGCCCGGCCCGCCTGCCCATGGGCAAGCAGGACAAAGCCACCCTTGAAGCTCTCAAGAGCGAACTCAAGGCCATCGGTTTCTACGATTGGGCCATCTACAAGTAAAGCTCAAACTTCTGCCTCATCATGGACACCAAAGCACTTGGCGAATTTTACAAAGACAAGCTG
>JAZRJB010000114.1:0-17600 GCA_045645565.1 Akkermansia sp.
GTGCCGGTGCTGCGGTTGCTTTCCTTGCGCTGGTGGTCGAGGAAGGTGGCAAAGCGGCCGATGACTTTCCGGGCATCGAGCGCTTCGGCGGTGCGGCAGTATTCCTCACAGCTGAGACCGATGGCGGCGGCGCGTGCTTCCCAGGGGCAGGGGACAAATTCCTCCGGCTGCAGGCTTTCCTTCAGGCTGAGGAGCACAGCCCATTCCTGCTCGCTGAGCTGCGGGCTGGTGGGGCGTTGTATGGCGGGCGGCTGGGGGAGTTTGTCTCCGGGGCGCAGACCTGCCCGGCGGGTGTGACCAACGCCGAGGGCGAACATGCCCACCACGGGCAGGGATACCCAGTCTGTGGCGCCAATGCGGTTCATGAGCAGGTCGTTGTGTTCCTGCACGCTACCGTAGCCGGTGGGCACTTTGAGGGTGGTCCACAGGCGGTAATCGGCGCCGGGGGCGGCGGGGTCGCTGCATTCGCGCAGCACCACGTGACCGGTGAAGGGGTCGTTCTCCCGCAGCCAGGCGTAGGCGCTTTCCAGCTGCTCCTCCGGCACTTTCCAGGCGATGAGGGCGCCTTCTGCCAGGCTGGTGGAAAGGAGGGTCTGGCGTACGCGGCGTATAATGCCGGCGGCCAGCATGGATTTCAGTCGGTTGATGACCTCGGTTTCCTCTACACCGCAGCGCTCGGCAATGGTGCGGAAGGGGAAGCGGTGAAAGCCCTGCACGGCGTCTTCTGCTATGCAGAGGATGCTGTGGTTGAGCGAATCTGCTGCGCTGGAGGGGAAGCTCATTCGGCCTGCGGTTGCGGGTTGACGATGCCGCAATGGGTGAAGAGGGTGGGGTCGAGTTCCGCTTTGGCGCGGGCGGCAATTTCAGCTGCCTGCTCCGGGGTTTCGGTGAGGGCAAAGACGGTGGAGCCGCTGCCGCTCATGAGGGCGGCGCGGGTGCCGGGTTGCTCCAGCAGCCAGTGCTTCATGTGGGCCAGTACGGGGAATTTGGCGAAGACGGGGCGCTCCAGGTCATTGATGAGGGTGATGTTGTCCACCTTCTGCGGACCGTAGTTGATGCCTTTGAGCCGGCGGCTGCAGGTGAGGCCTTTGTAGGCGGTGGGGGTGCTTACGCCGAAGGCGGGTTTCAGCAGGACGATGGGGCTGCTCCACCCGGCAAGTTCCGGCACAGGGGTGACGATTTCTCCGCGACCGGTGCAGCGGCAGATGGTGGGTGTGAGGAAATAGGGCACATCGCTGCCAAGGGCTGCTGCCATGTTGCTGAGTTCTGCCAGGTCGTAGTTGGTGCCGAGTATTTCATTCACTGCGAGCAGGGTGATGGCGGCATCACTGCTGCCGCCGCCGAGACCCGCGCCGTGTGGAATGTTCTTGGTGAGCGTGATGCGCTGCTTGGCTTTGCGGCCGTAGGCTTTTTCAAACTCACGGATGGCTTTGAATACCAGGTTGCTTTCATCTGTGGGCACGCCGGGGGTGCTGCAGAGCAGCGTGGTGGTGCGGGAGTTGTGGAATTCCAGCTGGTCGTAAAGGTCGATGGGCGCCATGAGGATGTCTACGTTGTGGTAGCCATCTTCTCTCACTTTTGTTTGCACTCGCAGGGAGAGGTTGATTTTTGCGGGAGCCTGGTAGGTGGTCATGGTGTGGTGCGTGGGTGGTGTGGTTAACCGCGGCGGCGCTGGCGGCGGGGCTGGTTTTTCTGGTCTTCCTGCTGCATTTGCTTCTGCTGCTCAGCCGTGGGGCGGCGGATGATGAATTCGCCGTCCTTGGCCAGGTTGGCGCGGTCCCGGGCTATTTGTTCAAAGAATTCCGGGTCAGACATCCACAGGAAGCGGTTGTGTGCTTCTTTCTCAATGGTTTTTGCGCGGGTAAGCTGGAGCTGGGTGCGGTCGCGCTCCTGCTTCAGGGCGTGCAGCTCGAGCATGGGGGTGAGAAGCATCATGCTGGAGATGAAGGCTACGACAACCAGCACGATGATGCCTGCCACTTTCAGCATACCACGAATGCCGGCAGAGCGGTGGATGCGTTGCTCCTCCAGCTCTTCCAGCGTGGGCATGCGTCTTGTCTGAAATGGCAGGAACATGGCTTGTATCAGCGTTCAGCAAAGGGAACAAAGCGGCCGCGGCGTGCCAGCACCAGGGTGTGCAGGCGCATCTGCTTGCCTTTGGAGGAGGCGGGAACTGCAGTGGTGCTGACTTCGAAACCAGCGCGGCGCAGCGTGGATTCGAGCCGCTTATCTGCTTTGGAGAGGTTGATGACCAGCAGGCTGCCGCCTTTCAGGGCGTTGAAATAGGCCTGGGCATCACCCAGGCTGATTTCGCAGCGGGCGTGGGCGTGGCGCAGGATGATGGCATGCAGGGAACCGGTGCGCTTTTTGCACAGTTCCGCGGCGGTGGCGGGCTCAACGGAGACTCGTTTGTCTTCCCACAGGGCTTTGTGTTCACCGAATTCGCGGTTCCATTTCACGATTTCCGGGATGGGTTCTGCCACGATGAAGCGGGCTTTTTCCTTGGGGAGGCATTCCATGGTTTTGGCCAGGCCGTAACCGAGCCCCAGCCCGGCAATCATGATGCAGGGCTGCCCGGCGCGGGTAATGGGGGAGGTGGCGAGTTCTGCCATGGCTTCCTCGCTTCCGTAGGTGAATGAATTGGCACAGGGCAGACCATCAAGCTGCAGTGTAAGCACGCCATCGCGCTCCCACAGCTCCCAGACGGAACCGTTTTCCAGTGTTTTTTCTCCCAGTTTGGTAAGTGGTTTCATGAATTCAGTTGATTAGCTGAGGGTGATAGATACGGGGCAGTGGTCAGAACCAGTGATTCCGGGGTGAATTTCGGCGCTTTGTACGCGCGGCAGGATGGATTCGGACACGCAGAAGTAGTCAATGCGCCAGCCGACGTTCCTTGCCCGGGCTCCGCCGCGGAAGCTCCACCAGGAATAGGCGTCTCGGGCGTCCGGGTGCAGGCGGCGGAAGGTGTCTGCAAAGCCTGCTTGCAGAAGGGTGGTGAACCCGGCGCGCTCCTCGTCAGAGAAGCCGGCGGAGAAGTGGTTTGTTGCGGGGCGCGCAAGGTCGATTTCCTCGTGCGCGACGTTCAGGTCGCCGCAGAAGATGACGGGCTTTTTCTCAGCCAGCCCGGATACGTATGTGCGGAAGGCGGCATCCCATTCCTGGCGGTACGGCAGGCGCGCCAGTTCGTTCTGTGAGTTGGGGGTGTAGCAGTTCACCAGGTAGAACTCCTCGAATTCCATAGTGGCAACGCGACCTTCGGTGTCGTGCTCCGGGCAGTTGATGCCCAGACTGGTGGAAAGCGGAGCTACGCGGGACAGGATGAGGACGCCGGAATACCCCGGGCGTTGAGCCGGGTTCCAGAGTACGTGCGGCCAGCTGGCCAGCCAGAGGTCACTCACTTGCTCCGGGCGTGCCTTTACCTCCTGCAAGCAGAGGATATCCGGCTGCAGGGTGTCCATTTGCTCTGCAAGCCCTTTGCCGAGGGTGGCGCGTATGCCGTTCACATTCCAGCTGACGAGTTTCATGGGGAGCTTACTTTCTGTGGTGAGGATGGGTAGAGCGGAGCTTGTGCAGGCGTTGCTCCATGCGGGGGCGCAGGTTCTCTTCAATCCATGCGTTGGCGGCTGCTAAACCTTCTGCCTTGTATATGCGACCAATCTGGGCTTCTACGCCGGTGGCGTTGCCCGTGAGCCGCAGGAAATTGTTGCTGGTGAATTCAATGAACAGGCTGCCATCAATTTCGCCCTTGAAGGAGAGAATCCACTCTCTCACATAAAGAGCCAGAACGGCATCTCCCACCCAGGCTTGGGCGCGGATGACGGGGTCTTGGTCAGGGGTTAAGTTCGGCATGTTTGTAAGTGGAGCGGGTGGTGTTCGGGCGCGTGGTGCCGGTCGGGTAGTTCAGCTCAATGGCATAGCTGCCGCTTGCGGCGGGCTGGTCGTTCTTGATGATGAGGACACGCTGGGTTGCCGGCAGCTTGAGCAGCTGGGTGTAGATGCTGCGTTCATTCACCGTGTAATAGGTGTAGCCGGCGAGCAGTTCCTTGAGCGGAGCCTGGGAGCGGGTGCTGCCTGGTGTCTTGCTGCTGCTTGTTTCGCGTGTTACCCGGACGCGGGCGCTGAGGGTCTCCTCTGCGGTGATGAGGTTGAGCGTCTCCCGCAGAATGCTGACCGTGTTGGCTTGCGTGGTGATGCGGCCGATGGGGGTCAGACGCGCGCTGATGGTTTCAATCTTCTGGGACGGGTTGATGAGAATCCAGTCTCCGGCGGCGAGCTTGTCAAGCTGGGTTGTGACGTTGCTCTTCAGGCTGCGCAAGGCGCGGGTGTGGGAGTCAGAATGGCTGCAGCTTGCCACCAGAAGGGGCAGGGCTGCAGCCAGACCAAGAATTGCTTTTGAGAAAATCCGCATGGGGCTGTATCAGCCGCGGGAGCGTGGCTCGCGCTCACCGGCAGTCTTGCCGCCGGGGGTCGTGATGAACGGAGCTCCGCCCGTGGGGGCTTTCTGGGTAAAGGCTACACCAACCTGTTCAAAATCCTTACCTGCCACGGGGAAATCCTTGCGCAGCGGGTGGTAGGGGTAACCCTCCCACATCATGATGCGGCGCAGATCCGGGTGACCTGCAAAGTCAATCCCCATCAGGTCGTACTGCTCACGCTCCAGCCAGTTGGCAGAGCGCCACACCGGCACCATGCTCGGTACGCTGTTCTCTGCTTCGCTCACCGGGGTGCGCACCAGCAGATTGGCGCCCGTTTCAGCCTGGGTGATGGTGTAGTTGACCTCGAAACGCGGGTCCTGACCCAGGTTGTCAACGGAGGAAACGCACACCAGCATGTCGAATCCGCAGGCGTCTTTGGCAAAGCGCATCGCGGGTTCCAGAATTTCCGGAGCAATGGTCAGCGTGATATCACCGCGGAACTCCTTGCTGGTAATCTGCGGGAAACGTGTGCAGATTTTATCAGCAGCGGCTTTCTGAAGTTCGGAAAGGGGTTTGGCGGACATGGTTGTAAACGATTGGGATGTGGAGGATTAGTCCTGAGTAATGATGCCCGCGGGAATGGTGTGGGCGTTCTGAGCCTGGCGCAGGTCGTGTTCCTTGAAGAAGCCTTTCAGCGGGTGGTCTGTGGCCATAATCTTGTCCTGCAGCGTGATGAGACCCTGCAGCAGTGCCTCCGGGCGGGGAGGACAGCCGGAAATGTATACGTCTACCGGAACAATCTTATCAACGCCCTGCAGAACGGAGTAGCTGCGGAACATGCCGCCGGTGCAGGCGCAGGCGCCGCAGGCAATGCACCATTTCGGGGCGGGCATCTGGTCCCAGATGCGGCGCACGAGGGCTGCCATCTTGTAGGTGATGGTGCCGCAGATGAACATGAAGTCAGCCTGGCGGGGGGCGTAGCGGTTTACTTCTGCACCGAAGCGGGAAATGTCGTATCGGGAGCAGGAAGCGGCCATGTATTCAATAGCGCAGCAGGAGGTGCCCATGGGCATGGGCCACATGGAGTACTTGTGCATCCAGTTAATTGCTGCCTCAACCGTGGTGTAGACGAAACCGCCGTCTGCATCCGGGTCGCACATGAAATTTGTCTCGAGTTCCTGAAGATTATCGCTGGCCATAGTGGTACATGCGGGGGCATAGCCCACCCCGCTCGCACTAGCATAGCGCATTTTGGGTGAAAGGCAAGCCAAAATTGGTATTGGGCTGGCAAAAAAAAACACCCGCAAATGCTGCGGGTGGTTGGAAATGATGAGAAGTCTGCGAGGTGGCTTATTGCTCCGGAGCTGGGGCAGGCGGGGGCGTTGCCACGGCCTTGCGGATGTTCTGCAGCGCGTCGAACAGGGGGCTGACGGCATCGCTACCCACGAGAATGTGCGGGAATTTAATCTTATCCAGGTTGCGGATGGTTTCTACCCGTATGATATTCTCACCAATGGCTTCGTTGAGCGCTTTCTTACCGGCAGCTTCCAGAATCATACCTTCGGATTCAGCCTTTTTCATGGCAACGATGGAGGCGGCTTCCTGTTGCTTGGCATAGAGCTTGGCATCGGCCTCGGCTTTGGCGCGGAGGAGTTCACCCTGGGCTTCCTGGTTCATGCGGTTGGCCTTGGCGCGACCTTCGGCTTCCGCAATTTCTTCAGAACGCTTGGCGATTTCAAGCATGATGGCCTGGCGTTCGTATTCCTGAGTGGCTTCTACTTTCTTGGTGATGCCGGCGGTTACGCTTTCCGGGGGGAGCGTGGAGCCGATGGTGACGGATTCTACAATGAAGGGGGAGCCTTCGAGCTGCTTGCGCAGGCTGGCTTCCACTGTACGGGTGATTTCCGGAATCTTGGCGGGAGCTTCCAACCCGCGGAACTGGGCAATGGCGGTGCGCACCGCTGTGCGGAATGGCTGGCAGATGAAGGAATCATACGCATCCTTGGCGATTTCGTCCGGGTTGTTCGGGACGTCTGCAATGGCGCCGTAGTTTTCTACGAATTCCTTGACCTTGTTGGAGTCGATGCGGTAGACAAGGTAGGCTTCAGCCTTCATTTTAAGCTGGTCAGCAGCGCGGATATCATCGAAGGTTTCCGTCATGGTATACGGAGTCACGCAAATCGGGATGGATTTTTGTCTCCAGACGTAACCGGTGCCGCCCGGGCCTTTGATGACGCCGCGGAATTCCTTGATACCGAAAATGGGATTGGTGTAGACATACGCCGCGTAACCGCCATCCACTTTCTCGTTAGAGCAGTTCATGGCAACGAAGATGCCTGTGCCAATACCGATGAATAACAGACCTGCTCCAATGGTGGACCAGAGACTGGCTTTAGGGGTAGTGATGTAATTTTTAGCCATGCCCCCCTTCTATCATATAGTCGGGGGGATGTCAAGTGTGCAGATGGTTAATGCTGTGGAGAATCGTCGTGCGTGGCGGCATCAAGCAGTGAGCGGTATGACGGCAGTTCCCAGTTCATGTAGACGGCTGTCATGCGCACGGCAAATACAACGATGGTGCCCAGAATGTACGCAATCTGGTAGGGGCAGTTGAAATACTGCAGCACGATAAACAGAAGACTGCCCGCAAAGGCGGCCGAGGCGTATACTTCCTTGGAACGGAAAACATACGGAACATTGCCGGTCAGCACGTCGCGCAGAATGCCGCCTGCAACACCGGTACAGACACCCATGCAGATGCACACAATGCCGGTGCAACCCAGGTAGTATGCCTTGGCTGCCCCCAGCAGGGTGAAGAATGCCATGGCGAAGGTGTCTGCCACGCGGATGGTGCCCACAGGTGGGTTCCAGAAGCGGGTGATGTAGAACATCAGCAGCGAGGTGATGAGCGCCATGTAGAGGAACTGCACATCATGCCCCACCACCCAGTACACCGTAATGGGGGTGCCGTTCTGGGTCATCATGCCGTTGAGCAGAATATCACGTATGGTACCGCCGCCCAGTGAGGCAATGGTGCCGCATGCCAGCACGCCTACAATATCCATGCGGACGCGGCTGGATGCCGTGGCGCCTGCAATGGCACCGACCACTGTGGCAAAGATGCAACAGAAGTAGAACAGCGGGTGTTGTTCAAAGTTGGCCACAGCCTGTAAGCTTTCCAGGCTGCAGGTATCATTCATGATGTTATCCATTCAATGCTTTGGAAAGCAGCCAGATGACAAAGATGACCAGCAGGACGGGCCAGAACACTTTGATGGCACCTATGGCGATGATGATGAAGATGACCAGACCCAGCAGGAAGATAAGCAAGGGCCCTAGCATGCCGCTGCGCTTCAGGATGGTGAAGAGCCCGGGATTGCGTTCCTCTTCCTCCTCCTCCTGGAGGTTGACGGTGTGCAGGGGGCGCCAAGTGTTATTGTCGGCCCGGCGGACCCAGGTCTCATTGCTGATTTCCCCGGAGGCACGCAGGCGCACCAGATCAGCCCCGCTGACCGGGCCAATCTTTTCTGAGCCTGTGTCGTAATAGAATTTGCGAGCCATGGAAACGGGTTATGCGTGAATGGCGCGCCCATCAGCTGCCAGAACGGCTTCATGAATAGCCTCCGACAGTGTGGGGTGCGCGTATATCATGGAGTTTAAGTCGGCATCCGTCAGTTCGCTGTTCAGGGCAAGTTCTGGTGCGGTGAGCAGTTCGGTGGCGTTGTCGCCCACAATGTGAGCCCCCAGTAATTCACCGTTTTCCTTGCCGAAGAGCAACTTGACGAAACCTTCAGTATCACCGCCGGCAACGGCGCGACCAATGGCCTGGAATGGGAACTTGCCCACCTTGTATTCCACGCCGCCTTCCTTGAGTTCGCGTTCGCGCTTGCCTACGCTGGCAACCTGCGGGTGGCAGTATGTGCAACCGGGAACAATGGTGGCCTGTTTCGGGGTGTGCCCTTCCACATACATGCCTTCAACGGCTTGTTCGGCTTCGTAGCTGGCGGTGTGTGCCAGCATGATGCCGCCAATGCAGTCACCCACGGCGTAGACGCCGGGAATGCTGGTTTCATACCGTTCGTTCACCTTGATGAATCCGCGGTCTGTCAGTTCCAGACCATTTGCTTCCGGCACAACCGGGACCACGCCGATGGCAACGAGGCAGACATCTGCCGTGATTTCCTGAGTCTTGCCATTTTTAGCAGTGATGGTGGCAGTGACGCTGTCGCCATTGTCCTTGAGAGCATCGACCTTGGCACCTGCCATGCAGGTGATACCCTGTTTCTTGAATGAGCGTTCCACGGCCTGGCTTACGTCATCGTCCTCATTGGGCAGGATGCGCGGCAGGGCTTCAACCAGGGTCACCTTCGTGCCAAAGCAGTGGTATACGTAGGAAAGTTCGGAACCAATGGCACCGGAGCCGATGACAATCATGCTTGCCGGCAGGCTGGGCATGACCAGGGCGTCCTTGCTGCCGATGATGGTCTTGCCGTTGAAGGGGAAGACGGGTACTTCGCGGGTGCGGGCGCCGGTGGCAATGAGAATCTGAGGTGCTTCCAGGGTAGTGATGGTGCCATCCGGGGCAGTTACCTCAACCTTGCCGGAGGCGGGGATGCGGGCCTCACCGGTGATGCTTTCAATCTTATTCTTCTTGAAAAGGAAGGCGATACCGGCGGAAAGACGGTCGCTGATTTGGCGGGAGCGCCCGATGACTGCGCTCCAGTCAACGCTGAGCCCCTCTGCGGAGATGCCGAATTCGGCAGCCCGTTTGTTGATGGTGTTGTAAATTTCACCGTTTTTCAGCAGTGCTTTGGTGGGGATGCACCCCCAGTTCAGGCAGGTGCCGCCAACGCGTTCTCTCTCGACGCAGGCAACTTTCTTTCCGAGCTGGGCAGCACGTATTGCACCTACATAGCCAGCGGGACCACCACCTATCACTATCAAATCGTAACTCATGACCCTAGTTTAGCGTTTTCACGAGCTCATGGCAATGATTATTCTTTCATTATGACGCCGCTCGGGCCTAGTTCTCCTTATTATTTGTGATGCTCTAATAAAATCTTGACGAATTGCGTGCGTGAGTATAGGATTGCACGCATGAATAAGCCTAAAATGCACTGGAGTGCGATGCTTACGGCGCTGGCGTTATCATTGGTAGTCCCTGTTCATGCTCAGGGAACTACGGGGGATCCTTTCCTGGATGCGATGATGGAAAATCAGCAGGAAAAGACGACCACCGCCTCCGCAGAGACAGATGTTTTTGCAAAACGCCCGACTCGCCGGGCGGCTGAGCCAGAAAAACAGGCAGCTACTGCACAGCCTGTGCAGACTCGTCTGGTATCGGCTGCTTCCAATACGCAGCTGCTGGATGAAAGTGAAGTGGTGCGTGAACTGGGGCCGGCCACGGGCCTGTTCCAGAGCGATGCTGCTTATGATGGCAAGACCGTTGCTGGTGTGGAATTCAAGTACACCGGAGACCGGATTCTGCCGGATCGCAGATTGCTTGACGTGGTGCAGACCAGCGCTGGTGGTGTGTACTCCTCCGTTCGCGCGAATGCAGACCTGGAGCGCCTGATTGAGCGCAGTCTGGTAGACCCGGATGCCACGGTATCTGTTGAGCCGTCCGGTGATGCCGTGAAGGTGATTTTCAACGTTCGTTCATGCAGTGTTCTGGCAGGTATCGGTTTTTCCGGGAATGCGGAATTTGATGAAGATGACTTGCGTGAGATGGTGCAGCTTCAGCCTGGTACGGTGCTGAGCGATGCTGCCCTGGCACGCGCCCGCGCGAACATCATCAAGGCGTATCAGGAAGCAGGCTACCCGGATACGCAGGTGAGCTGGCAGGCCCAGCAGACGGAAGATGCTTCCTACAAGGACGTGGTGTTCCAGATTGAGGAAGGCCGCGAGGTGAGCATGAATGTCATCGAATTTGAAGGAAACAACGCGTTTGATGACGAACAGCTCCGCCAGTTGATGCAGACGAAGGAACGCGGGTTGTTCACCTGGATTACCAAGTCCGGCCGCATTGACCGCGAACAGGTGGAGGATGATCTTGAAAATATCATCAAGCACTACCGCAACTACGGTTACTTGCGTGCCCGCCTGGCTGATGTGCAGTATACCCCCAGCGCTAACGCAACTGGTCGACAGAAGCTGCATTTGAAGGTGACGGTGGATGAAGGTCCCCGCTACAAGGTGCGCAATGTGACCTTCGGCCCGCTGACGGTTTATACTGCCAAGGAGCTTGAACCCGGTCTCAGCATGCTGGATGGCGATATCTACTCCCTGCAGAAGGTATCTGATGACGTGACGATGATCCGCCGTTATTACGGTGCCAAGGGTTATGCAGATGCCGACGTCCGCCCCGATATTAACGAAGCCGGGGAGCTGGAGGATGGCACCCGCCTGATTGATATCCGTTACGATGTGCAGGAGGGTGATTGCTACAAGATTGGCCGCATTAACGTGAGGGGTAACACCAAGACCCGCCAGCACGTCATTCTGCGTGAACTTCCGCTTAAACCGGGTGAGAACCTGAACTCTGTGGACCTGGAGACGGCTAAGAAGCGCCTGGATAACCTGAACTACTTCGACCAGGTGGAGGTTTCCCAGGGCTTGTCCACAACGGATGGCTACCGTGATATCAACGTGAATGTTCACGAGAAGATGACGGGCAGCCTGACGCTTGGTGTAGCATTCTCCACGGTGGAAAATGTGTACATGTACACCACGATTACGCAGTCCAACTTTGATATCCGCGGTTTTGTGAACGGCGGTACCTTTGTGGGCGGTGGTCAGCGCCTTACCGTATCTGCCAAGATTGGTACGGAATACACCAGCGCCTCTGTGTACTTGCTCGAACCCTGGTTCCTTGACCGCAAGCTGGCATTGAGCAATGAGTTGTTCTACTCCAATTCCACGTACCTGAGTGATTATTACGAGCAGGAGAACTATGGTTATGCCGTTTCTCTGCGTAAGTCTCTTTCTGACCTCACGGCTGTGAAGTTTGAGTACAAGCTTGAGCAGTACGGCATTGATACCCGCGGTTGGGCGCCTCCTTTCTTTGAGGAACAGGCCGGCGATTACACGCGCAGTCATTTCCGCGTGAGTTATGAATATGACTCCCGCGATGCGATGGTGACTCCGCGCAGCGGTGGCCACCTGGAGTGCTTCCTGGGTTACAGTGGTCCCGGCAGCACCAGACAGACCTATAGCCTCGGCCTGAATGGTTCGTATTATTACAACTCATTCTGGGATTCCATTTTCAGCGTCAATTTCGGGCTGGAAACGGTTGATACCGTGAAGAGCGGTGATGATGTGCCGATTTTCGAGCGTTGCTACCTGGGTGGTCCGTCCAACCTGCGCGGCTTCCGTTATCATGATGTTGGTATGGTTGATGAGGCTCTGGCCGGTGATGAGACAATGGGTGGCAATACCTCTGCCTTTGTGCAGTTGGAAATGACCCTGCCCATCGTGGAGTCCGTCCGTTTCGCTGTGTTTGTGGATGCTGGTTTCGTTCATAAGAACAGCTTTGACTTCAAGCCTGCCGAATGGGCTGCGGACTACGGTATTGGTCTGCGTATCAACCTTCCCATGGGTCCCCTGGCTGTGGACTATGCCATTCCCTTCAAGAGCGAGAACTGCGCGGATGATGATGCCCAGTTCCAGTTCTATGTGGATTACAAGTATTAAAGCTCCGGTCCGGAGTTGAATGCAAAAGTCCCGGTTGCTGAAATGGCAACCGGGGCTTTTCTTGTATGAATCTGTGTTGTGTGTGCGGGGGGAGGGGTGGGATTTAATCCTCACCGCCGCCATGCTGCTGCTGGGCGCGGGAAAGGCGTTCTGCCGCCATTTCACGGAGCTTTTCAGCCTTGCGTTCGTTGCCGGCTTTTTCCCAGGCTTCGGCAATCATGTTCTGAATTTCGACCTCTTTCTTGAGCTTGAAGAAATCGCTGCCGTTGCTTATCACATGCTTGTCGAATAATTTTTCCGTATCGCGTGCCAGGGTGTTCCAGTCCCGGGCTGTGGCGCCTTCACCCATGTGATTCATGTACTGCCGCAGCAGCTGGCCGAAAATATCACCTCTCTTCGTGTATTTCTTGAGTTGCTTGCGGTACAGGTTGGCCAGCCCGCGGTAATTACCAGCCTCGGCCATGACGCTGGCCTGGCGGTCAACAGCGCTGAGAACCAGGTCGGCGCGGTCATCGCCACCGCGGCGGGTCAGCTGGCTCATGGAGCGGTTCATGGCTGCTTGTTTACTGGCGGCGCTTTTGCCGTCGAGCAGGTATTTATCCTCCACCTCTGCGGCCAGGTCAAGCAGTTCTGAATTCTTGCGACTCAGGCGGATGAGGTCCGTATCAATCTTGCGCCAAACCGACATGGCGGGAAGGTGTTTTTCGCTGTGGCCCAGCACCTTGATGTAGTTGGCCCAGGCTGCGGTTTCTTCCGGGAATGCCTCAGTGACGTAACGCGCTGTGCCGTGGGCTTCCTTGATGCAGTCAATGCGCACCAGGTAGTTGGCCAGCACCATGGCATCAGCCGCGGGGGCGAGCTTGGCGTCTGTGTTCTTGGCGCTGCGGCTCAGCAGGACGGATTCATGCTGGCTGCGACCGGAGCAGGGGTTGTTGAAACGCCCGCTGTTGTAGCCGTAGGAATTGGTCTGCACCCAGGTGGTGGCATCTGTCAGATTAACCATCCAGGCGTGGGGGCCGCGGTCTCCATCACCCACAATGTAAACTGCCGGCACACCACGGCATTTACCCGTGTTGCAGGAGAAATAGCCCTGGTCGCGGCACACGCCGCCCTCGCGCTTGATTTCCTCGAAGGTGTATTTTTCGTAGGGGTCTTTATTGTTGGTGGCGCGTTCCATCAGGTAGCGGATGGAGCCGTATGCATCACCCCATTTTGCCTGTGTGTAGTTCACGTTTTCCGCTGCCCAGTCAATTTCGCTCTGGGGCAGGCGGACGTCCACCACGTGGATGAGCTGGGATATGCTGAGTTTCTTGATATCTGTCACCAATTTGCGTTTGGCGTCCATCTGGCGCAGGTAGGCGCAGAATTCCGGAACGCTGACAATCGTGGCATTGACATCGCGTATACCACCCCTGGCATTGCAGACAGACGGGTTCATCAAAGACCCGGCCACAATCAGGTTGAGGTATTTGACGCGTTCCTTAGCCGGAGTATCCTGCCAGATAGTGTAGAAAAGGTTGAGGGAATGAGCGGCATTTTCAGGGTTTCCTTCCTGGGAGGCAAAGCTCTGCATGAAGAGGTGCAGCGGGCGGCTCTTATCCCGGAGTGCCCAGCGGAGGAAATCAGCGCCGCCGTTGTCGTTGTCGCTTCCTTCTTTGGCGGCAAGCTTGCTGAGGGTATTTGCGCCAGCCATGCGGATAAGCAGGCAGAGATCCACCGCCTGCATAAGATTCCGGTTGTTCTTGTACTGGGCGTAATTGAGCTTGCCATTACCCGCATAACTGGGGATGCTTTCCTTGATTTTTTGGCTCATGGCCCGTTCGAAGTCAGCGAAGTCACGCTTGGTCAGCACGTTATCCACCATCTCATCGAACAGTTTCTTTGCCGCAATGCTGTTGGTGTCTGCGCCATGCAGAGCCAGCTCGCGGTCATAGATGGTCGGTTCTTTTTTTACGGGCTCCGGCTCCGGGGTATCCTTGACTTCAGGCTCAGGGTCGGGGGTGTCATCCTCCGTCTGGGATTCCCGCAGTTTACGCTGCCGTTCGGCTTCTTCCTCCTCGGCCTTGCGGCGGCGCTCCGCTTCTTCTTCCTCCAGACGCCGGCGTTCGGCTTCCTCTGCGGCCAGGCGCTCGCGCTCTGCCTTTTCGGCAGCCAGTCGCGCTTCTTCAGCCTTGCGGCGCTTTTCCGCCTCGAGTTTTGCCTTGCGTGCCGCCTCCCGGGCTATGCGTTCCTGTTCGCTTTTCTGGTACTGGTCGTAGCCATAGTAACCACCACCACCCAGGGCAATGAGCAGCAGGGCAGCAATCCATCCTTTCCCGGATGATGATTTTTTAACAGTTGTCTTCTTCTGGGTTGAAACAGTTGTCTTGAGCGGGCGTTTGGCCATGTTTACATGCTACACTTTTGTCTCATTATGTAAAGCCTAAAATACCGCTGCCGGCATGGATATGATGATTCATGCGCGAATGGATGCTCAGGCAGTTGCTTTTCTGGTTTGCTCACCAGGGGGGGATTCTTTGCAATAACGGTGGGGAGAGCGGCTTTGCGCGGTTCTATATAACTCACTTGCTGTCCCGTATTTCGCTTGCGGAGCGAGAGAAAATGAGCTATATTGGGCGCATGAGTGATTTGCAGTGGAACAGTGTGACTCTGGAGGAGGATGAGAAGCCGCGTGTGACGCTGGAGGATTTGCGTGAACTGGCTGCGGACCTGGACCCGGATGATTATGATGAGCCGGTTCAGGAGTTCCTGGATGCGCTTATGAGTGGTGAGGATGAGGAGACACTGCGCCGCGCAGCCACGCTTCTGCTGCAGGATGAAGTTGATTTATCTCCCGACCTGGCCGCCATGGGGGTGGAGCCGGATGAGGCCCTGATTTCCCTGTTGCTGGCAGCGGGGGCGGACCCGGATGCCCGTAATGCTTACGGCCAGCCGCCGCTGCACCTGGCGGCTTATTACGGGTATGAACGGATTGTGGATAAGCTGCTGGCTGCGGGGGCAAATCTGCGTACCCGGAATTTGCATGGCCGCTTTGCAGCAGACGTGGCAGCTACGCCGGGGCTGGCCGCCCGCCTGGAGCCTCCGTACCATCCGGAGGATGATGCTCCTCTGCCTCCTGAGATTGAGGACGCGGATTACGACCCTGAGGCAGAACACTGCTCCTGCTGTGGCGGAGAGGGGGACTGCGAGTGTGACCATGAACAGGGAACGTGCCAGTGCGGTCATCACCACCATTGATTTTTCATACGTATGAATACTAAGATTGTTACTTTTCGTTGCCCTCTTGAATTGCTGAAGCAGCTGGAGGATACAGCCGGCCATTTTGAACGCACGCGTAACACCATGCTGCTGGCGGCAGTTCGTTTGTTTTCCCGGCAGCTCAGAGAGCAGGGCGGCGTCATGGCGCCGCCGCTCCCGGAAGAAGTGCTGACACGGGAGAATATGTTCCCTTACCCGGAAAGCAAGGGTGGGCGGCCTCCCAAGAACAAGGCCTGACGAATCCTTAGTCCAGATTCGCGTTCCTCATGTCGCCTGTATCTGCAAAGGCGTTGTGGAAGCTGAATGCTTTGTGCAGGTCGTGAGGCGTGTGCCCCTTGCTGGTTCGGGCCAGGTATTTGCGCAGGAGGGGTCTGTATTCCGGGTGGGCGCAGTTTTCGATGATGACTTCTGCGCGTTCGCGGGGGGAAAGCCCGCGTAAATCTGCCACGCCTTGTTCCGTGATGATGACGTGGACATCATGCTCAGTGTGGTCGGTGTGTGACACCATGGGTACAACTGCAGAAATGGCGCCGCCCTTGGCTATGGATGGGCAGGAGAAGATGGTGTAGGCTGCGCTGCGGGCAAAATCTCCACTGCCACCGATGCCGTTCATGATATGGGTTCCGGCTATGTGGGTGGAATTGACGTTGCCGAAGATATCCACCTCCAGGGCGGTGTTCATGCAAATGAGCCCGATGCGGCGGGCAATGGCCGGGTTGTTGGAAACCTCTACCGGGCGCAGGAGTATCTTGTCGCGGTAGAAATCAAAGTTCTGGTATATCTCCTGCAGTACTTCATCACAGACGTGAATGCAGCAGCTGCTGGCAAACAGGCAGCGCCCTTGCTTCATCAGCTCGATTACCGTGTCCTGCAGCACTTCTGTGTGCATTTTGAATGGCGGAATGATGGATGATTTACCCACGCTTGCCAGCACGGCGTTGGCAACATTACCCACGCCGCTTTGAAGCGGCAGCCCTTCTGCCGGAATACGCCCTGCCAGGTATTCTGCCTCCAGGAATTGGCGCATGTTTTCGCCAATCTGCAGGGTTACATCAGACAGGTCCTTGAAGCGGGAGATGAAATCCGGTTCGTGGGTCAGCACAACGCCGATGATTTTTTCCGGGTCTGCCTTCATGGTGGGGCGCCCGATGCGGTCATCCAGGTTGTTCAGGGGAATGAACGTGCGGTGGGGCGGGTCATTCGGTATGAAAATATCGTGCAGGCAGCGCAGCTGCCGCGGGTCGTGGAACGAATTCAGCTCCAGGATGATGCGGTCTGCCAGGAGTCCGAATGTGGGCGTGTTCCCTTCACTTGTAGTCAGGGTCAGTTCACCATCATCAGTGACTTCGCAGCACTCAATGACGGCGGTTGTTGGGCGCTCCAGGTGCCCGTAGCGCATCTGCTGCGCCATGAGGGAGACATGCAGGTCATTGTAGTGCATGGTCCCATCGTTGGCTGCTTTGCGTGTTTCCGGGCTGGATTGGTAGGGCATGTGGCGAATCAGGGCATTTTCTGCCGCCAGGCAACCGGCAACCAGTGTGCTGGTGGTGGCTCCACTCATGAGCGAGATGCGCCACGGACGACCGGCTTCATGCTCTGCCCTGGCGTGTGCAGCCAGCGCCTGGGGAATGACTTTCGGGGCGCCAGCGTTGGCAAAACCACTGAATCCCACACACTCGCCATCTGGTATCATGGCTGCAGCTTCTTCTGCTGATATGACCCTGAATTTCATATTCGGATGTTTGCTTACTGGTATCTTATCAGAAAAAATGTGCTAGAGTCCAGTCTAATTTTTGACAGACACGTGTTATGCACATGTGTCCCAAAGATTTTGTAAGCAATAGAAACATCAATGACATTTTAGAATAAGCCCCCCCCATCTCGATAAATTGATGTTTACCGGGCTGAAAGCCCGAGGAATTTTGAGCCCGATAGGGCGACACAATAATAGCCCAGGGCGTGAGCCCTGGGTATGGTGTAGTTATAAGACCGGAACCCCGCCAGCTGGCGGGGTGGCAGATTCGCATGAGCGTTCCGTTTATGTTAAGCTTTGATTATTTGCATATCAACGCGCATCCATATCTACCACCCACTCCGCTCCGCTCGGGGTTCGGTTACTATTTTCACTTTACCCCAGGGCTTCCGTCTTCGCCCTGCGGGCTACGCCGAGACAGGTACGCCCTGGGCTCTATTGTATTGTTGTGGTATATTTCCCTCGTCCGATGTATAATCGGA
>JAZRJB010000115.1:0-5167 GCA_045645565.1 Akkermansia sp.
ACAGAATCATAGCCCAGCGTGGAGCCGCCACGCGGCGGAACGCTGGGTTTGGAATAAAACATAACCGGAACCCCGACCAACGTGGAGGGGTGGCAGGGAAGCGCTGCTAAAACACTAAGCCTTAGCTTCTGCCACCCACTCTGCTACGCTCCGGGGTTCTGATATGTTCTTCATTTTACCCTGGGTTCCGCTGCTGACGCAGCTCCACCCAGGGCTATGATTCTGTCGCCCTCTCCGAGGGCTCAGAATTCCTCGGGCTTTCAGCCCGGCAAATTCCAATCTTTATCGAGCTCCGTACTCAAACTTTGGGACACGTGTGGTAATTAAGTATGTGCAGCAGTATTTCCTTGACGCCACGCACCAGCATGTTAATATCCCTCTGACCCGATTTTTTTCTTTCTATCTGTTATGAAACATACCCATATCATTCCCTTACTGCTGATGGCAGGCGGACTGAGCGCAACAGCCCAGATGCCAACGCCCATTGCACCGGCTCCCAAACTGCCGGCACCCGCTAAATCAACGGCTAAGACAGCCAGCACCCCGACTCTCACCACCAGCAAGGACTGGCAGAACCCCACTGCGCTGCGTGATGCCCTGAGCAAGAAAATTCTCGCCCGCCTGAGCAGCACGGATGAAGCCGGCGTCAAAAAGTTCCTGCAAAACCAGACCAACCGCCTGCTGCTTGCCAACTGGCAGCTCGCCAATGCAGAAATCCTTTCTGCTGAGCAGTACGATAAGTACATCAGTGATCTCGGACGCCAGATTAATAACAAGCGCAAATCCCTGGAAAAGCTTGAAGAAGAACTCCCCCTGCTGGGTGAATCCGCCATTCCCAATGCTGAGTACCAGATCAGCCGTCTGAAGAGCGAAATCGAAGGGCTGGAAGCCGAACTGAAGCAGCCCGTGCGCCTGGCAGATGTCGTGAAACGCCCGCGAGCATCCCGTCTCATCAACCTCATAGCCAACGACCTGGGCTGGATTGGCGACATTGTATACAGCGGTGAGTGCCAGATGCCGGGGCGCATGCTCAACATGCTGGCCAATATGATGGAGCGTTACACGCGCATGCTGCCCAATGATCGCGTTCCGCGCGATATTGCCACAGCCACGGCGCTGGAATTTGCCCGTTACGGCTGGACGATTGATGCAGCCTGCCAACGCGCAGAATACTTTGTACGCAACTGGCGGCAGAACCGCCTGCACCCGCAGTTTGATAAGCTGCCCTTCTGGCAGCGCCGCGTGGCATGCGGGTGGAAGGGCAACCACAGCTCCGGTACCCCGGAGAGTTTCGAATGGGCATTGTACAATGTCAACCTGCCGGATGACCGCTACACCGGCTGCTGCTGGCGCTGCGGTTATATTCTCAACAATGTGTATGGCGACAGCATTCATGGTCCGTACTATGCCGGCGCCTTCGCTGGTCTTTATGATAAGGAACACCACCGCTTCACCCAGGAGGTAGGCGGCGTATGCGGCGGCCTCTCCCACTTCGGAGCCTCGGCTGCCTGCGCCCACGGTATTCCCGCCCTCACCGCTGGTGAACCGGGGCACTGTGCCTACATTGTGCTGGTAGACGGCAAATGGACGCCCGCCTATTCCCTCTCATGGCAGCGCGGGGTTCACTGGCAGGCATGGCGCGATAATTATACCTACTCCACCCTGCACCTTACCACGGATTTATACTCTCCGGAGCAGAAGCAGGCCACGCGCCTTTCCAATGCCTACCGGGTACTGGCCCACCTCTACGCCTCTCAGAACGAAACGGCTAAGGCCATCGACAGCTTCATCAAGGCAGAGGATGCCCAGCCGCTGCACTACCCGGTGTACCGCGAACACGCTGAACTACTCAAAGCCACTCGGGCAGATTCCACCATTGCATGGACGCAGCTCAACGACAGCCTTTGCCGCAACCTGGTGCCGAAGTATGCCGAATGCGCAGCCGTCATTGCTCAGCAGTTCTTGTACGACCCCATGCACAAGAGCGGTGCCACAGCAGAGCAGATGCAAGCCGCATTTGATGCCTTCTGGATGCACACAGACGCCCTGGGCCCCGACCGCTGGCGCACGGACGAACTGATGAAGAAGCAGGTTGGCATCCTGGACAGCATCAACAAGGGCAAGAACCGCGAAAACACCATTGAGGTGTTCCGCAGTATGCTTTCCAACTCCATCTCCAAGCAGGCTTATGCCCCCATTGTGCTGGAAAGCGGTAATGAGCTCATGAAACGGATGGATGACACCGGCAAAACCCAGATTCTCGACCTCATGACCCAGGCCATCACCACTGGCTCCGGCATGACCCCGGAAAACAAGACCCGCGCACTCAATAATGCCGTGCTTGCGGCTGAGAGCATGCGGGATACCGGTGCATTCCAATCCATCAGCAAGATGATTCCTGAGGCGCAGAGCCACGATAACCGCCCCATTGAGGAATTCCCCCCCTTCCCCGGCAGCCTCGTGTCTGAAGGCGGCATGGTCTATGCTTCCTCCACCAGCCAGTGGGACCGCCCCTGCACCCACGCCAATATCCTGACCCGCAAAGGTGGCCAGATTCACACCAACCGTGATAAGGATGCCTGGGTTGTTGTCAAGCTGCCCAAGCATGCAACCATCAGCGGTATCGTCATTGCTGCTCACAAGAACGGCGCTAATTGGCACAGACTTAACAACATGCAGGTCCAAGTCTCTGAAACCGGCAAGGATGATGACTGGCACACCGTGGTGGAATCCACCGGACCGTGTACCCAGCGTCTCACCCGGGTCGACCTGACCACCAGCCAGCCGAAGGCTCTGTATGTGCGCATTAAGCGTTCTTCCGAAGGGCATGATGTCTTCCACGTTGATGGCATCTTCGTATACGGCAGCCCCGCAGCCTGATTATCCCAACCATTCTTTCAACCATGAAAATCGCTTTTAAACTTCTGATGTGCCTGGCAGCCGCAACCCTGCTGCCGATTCAGGCTGCAACCAAGGTAACGGACTATGAACAAGCCCAGGCTAAGCTGACTGATGATGGATACCTGCTGTTCATCTACGGTCAGGGCTGGGACAAACGCTCAGAAAAGCTGACCAAGGAACTGTACAGCAACGCACTGGTCAACAAGGCAGCCGGCAATGCTGTCACGATGCTCGTTCCGCTGCCGGAAAGCATGACTGAGGAGCAGAAAGCCCGTCTGAACAAGACTATGGGCAAACTGCAACTCCCGCATGTTCACAGCAAGCATTCCTTCCCGGCCATTGTCATGTACGACAAGTCCGGCCGCCAGTACTCCATTATCTGTGGTCCTGCCATGGTCCAGCCGGATGCTAACCGCATTGCCCGCATCATCACGGTTCGCAAGGCTGGCTACGCCAAGCAGCAGCAGATACTGGCCGCTGCCGCAGAGACACAGGGTGAGGAACGCGCCCAGCTCCTGCTGAAAGCCTGCCGGATTGACAACATTGAACGCCCTGACCGCATTCAGCAGCGCATCAAGGAAGCTGACCCCGAAGACAAAGCCGGTTGCCTTGCTGCTCTCAATTTCCACAACAACCCCTTGGGTGACAAGGTGGCTACCATGCCGCTCCCTGAGGTGCTGAAGGAAATGGATAAGGCTATCGCCAACCCGCTGCACACAATCCAGCAGAAGCAGAATGCCTGCGCATTCGCCATCGGCACCATCCGCCGCAGAGCCGGCTCCGGTGGTTCTGCTCTCATCCGCCACTATGCCCAGCAGATGAAGGCACTTAACCCGGATTCCCCGCTGGGTAAATCCGCAGATGTGGTCGTGCGCGACTGGACGCAGGGCCTTCAGTTCGTACGCGGCTGGGCTCCGGAAACGCTCCCCATCCAGGGTGTGCCGACCCGCCTTGAAGGCAAGCTCCCCATCAGCGCTGCCGGTACCTACAAGCTGCACTTCAAACCCACGGGGGGTAACAAGGCCATCATTACCCGTGTTGCTCTGTACGATGGTGAAACCCTGGTCTGCGAGGACGTTCGCACCACTGAAATCGCAGACAACAATCAGGACCACTACTACACGCTCACTGCCCAGGCTGAGGTAAAGGCCCCTGTTATCTACATCACCTTCGACAACGCGGAAAACAACCGCAACACATACGGCAGCTTCTCCATTACCAAGGACTGAGGCCCGCCCTCATGAAAACTCAGAACCGCGCACCAGAATCCTGGTGCGCGGTTTTTCTACCTCCTGATTTCCAACAACAAAACTGAATGCTCACTTACCCAGCGCTTCTGCCCAGGTCTCTGCCTTGAAACCGGGTATCACCCGCCCCTCCGGCGTCACCAGAATCGGGCGCTTTACCAGCATCCCGTCTGTTGCCAGCAATGCCAGCTGCTCTTCCTCACTCATTTCCTTAAGCCGGGCAGAAAGGTTCAATTCCCGGTATTTCACCCCGCAGGTGTTAAAAAATTTCCTGAGCGGAAGCCCGCTGGCCTGGCTCCAGCTGCGCAGTTCATCTGCTGTGGGCGGTGCTTCCGCTATGTGCCGGTCAGCAAACTCCACACCCTGCCCCGCCAGCCAGTTCTTTGCCTTCTTGCATGTCGTGCATTTCGGATATTCAATGAATGTCGTGTTCATGAGCGTACTTTAGAATAATTCCATCGTAATTACAAGCAAAAAAGTAGGAATTAATATTTTTTTCAGAAAACGGAGATAAAGACGATATTTTTCTTGCCAGATGGCAAAAGGTGTGTATAATCCCTGCACCATGACCCGCAAAGGTGGTATCAACAAGACACGTAAGGCAGTGGCCAAGCGTTTCAAGGTGACCGGCACGGGCAAGGTTCTGCGTCGCAAGCAGGGTAAGCGTCACATTCTCCAGAAGAAGTCCAGCAAGCGCAAGCGCGCTCTTGGACGTCCCGCTCTGGTGGACGCCACCCAGGTTTGGGCAGTCAAGCAGAACATGCCCTTCGCTTAAGCCGAGGAACATGGCTACCAGCCAAGCACCGCTCGCATATCGGGCGGCCTTCGTGCAGCCTTCCCCGCGATATACTGTCGGGGATCGAACAGGCGAGACTGCAAGGAGGTGAGGAAGAACAGTCTGTTCAACGCATATAGATAAAAAAGAACTATGGCACGTGCTACAAATGGGCCGGCATCCCGCGCCCGCCGCAAGCGCATCCTGCTTCGCGCCAAGGGCTTCCGCGGTTTCCGCAGCAAGC
>JAZRJB010000116.1:0-6148 GCA_045645565.1 Akkermansia sp.
CTGCCACCCCTCCACGTTGGTCGGGGTTCCGGTTATGTTTTATTCCAAACCCAGCGTTCCGCCGCGTGGCGGCTCCACGCTGGGCTATGATTCTGTCGCCCTTGCGGGCTCAAGTTTCCGCTCGCCTGCGGCTCGCCAAAGCGGGCAGCTTTCTCAAACTTTGGGACACGCGTGCGCACCTGCATTCAGGGTGGCAGGCGTGAACCGGAATAAACAAAAGGCGCGTCTGCGTGAACCAGACGCGCGTTTTGTTAGTAAGTCAGGAAAGCATGAGCTTTCCGGGTATCACTTACTTGCCCTTTACGGGTTCAACCGTGGGAGCGGGAGCAACGGGCTCAGTCACCTGCTGCTGCTGCTGCTGCTGCTGGCAGGAAACGAAAGCGGCGGCCGTAAGAGCGAGGATAGCAATCTTCTTCATAATTATCTTACTTGTTTTGATGTTGTTTGATGCACCAGAATGGCAGGAATAGCCACACTGGCTAGATTCAATATAGCAGTATTCCGGAGTAAATCAAGTCAAAAAGTGATTTTTACGCAGCTTAGGCGGGGGTGAGGACGTAAAAAAACAACACCCGCCTGTAAAAGACGGGTGCAGTTTAAGGATTTTGAAGTGAAAATGGGAAAGGACCTGCCTTTCCGGGTATCACTTACTTGCCCTTTACGGTTTCAACCGTGGGAGCGGGAGCAACGGGCTCGGTCACCTGCTGCTGCTGCTGCTGCTGCTGGCAGGAAACGAAAGCGGCGGCCGTAAGGGCGAGGATAGCGATCTTCTTCATAATGATTTACTTGTGTTAGGTGTTTTTTTTACTCCGACTAAGCCGTTATAGCCCAGCGGGTCGGTGGAATATAGCAGTAATTTCGAAAATTGCAAGCCTAAAATGAATTTTTTGTCTTTGATACGCAGATATTTACTATCAGACAACGCAGAAAAGAGTTGCTACGGCGGGGCGGATGTGGGAATATGTCTGCATGCAGCAGAGTGATATTATAGCCGCGATTGCCACGCCCTCCGGGGCAGGGGCTTTGGCCGTTATCCGGGTGAGTGGGGCTGGTGCCGCGCAGGTGGTGCAGCAGTGTACGGCTGGTCGGGTGCTGCAGCCTCGTGTTGCGACTCTGGTCCGCGTGCGGGATGCTCACGGCGCGGTGCTGGATGAATGCGTGGCTACTTATTTTGCCGGGCCTGCCAGTTTTACCGGCGAGGATACGGTGGAGCTGAGCTGCCACGGCGGCATGCTGGTTACCCGGCGGGTGCTGGAGCGCCTGCTGGCCTGTGGTGCGCGCCCTGCGGAACCTGGTGAGTTTTCCCGCCGTGCTTTTGAGAATGGAAAGCTGGATTTAACGCAGGCTGAGGCGGTGATGGATATTATTTCTGCCGGGAGTGATTTAGCGCTCCGGGCTGCGCAGAATCAGCTGCATGGTGCCATTAGTTCCCAGGTCGGGCAGGCAGTGGATGCGCTGGTTAATGTGGCGGCTCATGTGGAGGCGTATATTGATTTCCCGGAGGAGGATATTGCCCCGGATACAACGGATGCCCTGCTGGAGCAGCTGGCTGGTGTTGAGTCCGTGCTGCGGCGTCTTCTTTCCACGGCGGATGAAGGACGCTTGCTCCGTGAGGGGATTCGCACGGCCATTGTCGGCGCGCCGAATGTCGGTAAATCCAGTTTGTTGAATATGCTCCTGGGGTATGAACGCGCTATTGTCAGTGATACTGCCGGTACCACCCGCGATACGATTGAGGAAAGTGTGTCTCTCGGGGGGCTGCGGCTGCGTTTGATTGATACCGCCGGTCTGCATGAGAGTGAGGATGCTATTGAATGCGCGGGGATGGAGCGGAGCCGCCGCGCTGGGGCAGAGGCTGATTTGCTGCTCGAGGTGGCAGATGTGACTGCGCCCCGCCAGGTGCTGAATCTGCCTGAGACTGGTGCGCACCACCTCCTGGTGCTGAATAAGACTGATTTGCCGGAACACCCGGATTGGGCCGGTGTGCAGTCTGCTATCCGTATTTCCTGTGTTTCCGGGGCTGGATGTGATGCGCTGGCTCATGCTGTGGAGAAGATTTTCCTGCATGATTCCGGGGAGCATGATTCCTTTGCGGCTATCAATGCCCGCCACCGTTTCGCTCTGCTTGAGGCGCTGGGGTACCTGGCTGCTGCACGGGCTGCCCTGGTGGCTGGTGAATCTCCTGAATTGGTGGATGTTGAACTCCGGGCGGCTCTCGATTCTCTCGGGGCTATCACTGGCAGGGTTGATACTGAGGATATTCTTTCCCGTGTCTTTGCAACGTTCTGCCTTGGTAAATGATTTTGGCGCTGTTCAATTTGCGGCATCCGCGCGCAAACAGGTGGTTTGTGGGGCGAGGGATTGATTCCTACGTGCGCGCGTGTGTGTTGTTCACGTGTCGGTGTGTAAATTGAATATTTTGTCATATTGATGCTATTTTTGTGTCATTCATCATCAAAAAATCATCAAAAGTAAGAAAAATCCCAAATTTACCCAAGAAACAGGAGAAAAATTCAACAAATTTGGCAAAAACTAGAGTATGGTATAGCTTTTAATCTTGACTAGACTCTAGTTTTTAGATAAGATGAGTGCGGAGCTGCACTGCGAGTGTTCTCAGAAAGAAGACCGGAACGCAGCGGACGAGCTTCCCAAACCAATATATACAAATACACATCTATGAAAAAGAGCCTTATTACGATGATGGTAGCCGCCCTTGCTGGTACTTCCTTTGCAGGTGATGCTTCCACAGTAGACTCCTACCAGGTTTCCGAGTTCAACCGTCTCAGCGGTGCAGTGCACGTAGGCGTTGGCACGGCTTACACGCTGCATGGTTATGTTCCGACCCGCACTGCAGTGCAGGGTGAAGGCGTAGGTATGGGTGCTATTCAGCTCGGTTATGATTTTGGTAAGCAGGGTGCATGGAGCTACACGGGTGCCATTTCCTACAAGGCTCCGTTCTCCGGTCACACTCTGTACGGCAATCCGAACACTCTGACCCGTGAGGGTTTTGCTTCTGTTGCCGGTTTGCCCGAACCTGCTATGTGGGGCGCCGTTGAGGCTAAGAAGCAGCTGCCTGCCGGTTCTCTGGAGGCTAAGTACCAGGCAAGCAAGAATGTTGAGATGGGTGCCAAGAACATCGAGAACGAGTTCCTCATCCGCAATGGTCTGAAGTACACCCAGAACGTGTGGAACGTGTCTTTTGGTCATGACTTCGTACACGGCGGTATCGCTGGTGTGGTGGCCAAGCACTTTGACAACGAGAGCCAGTCCCGCATGCAGCAGGTGTGGGTGAACGGTGAAATCACTCCCGTTGCCTGGTTCTCCGCTGACATGAACATCGCCCGCACCTTTGATACCATCGACGGCTGGTGGTTCGAATGGCACGCCCGCTTCAAGGCTCCGGTGGTTGGCACCCCTGAGGACATCAAGGTTGCTGGTATCCTGGAGTTCGGTCTGAGCGCTACTTCTCAGTTCTACTCCCCCAGCCACAACGCTTGCGATAACGGTCTGCAGGCCTACTGGGTGAAGCTTTCCACCCCCTGGTTCGTGAACGAGGCTAAGAACTTCATCCTGACTCCCTCCGTCAGCTTCAACTGGCTTGCCCGTGGCGGTCGTCAGGCTAATACTCAGTCCCACGCCAAGGTTTACTACGGTTCTCAGTATGTGCCCTTCCGTGACTTCGCAGTCATCGGTGACATCACTGCAACCTACAAATTCTAATTAAACACAGCGTTTTACGCTGGAAATGCCCGGGATAATGTGTTATCTTAAGTAAAGGGCAAGAGAAGGCCGCCCACTGCGTCAGATTCAGTTGGGCGGCTTTTTCAGCCGGCAAGTTTCAGTAACCTAAATTTGAAAATCATAAAGTATATGGTTAATCTGTTGAGTCTAAAAGGGAATCCGGTAAATGTGACCGGTGAGGAGAATATTGTGAGTCCGGGTTTTTACATGCCGAACCGTCTGAGTGTGGCGGTGGGTAAGGCATTGCACAAGCTGCTGGACGGAAAGGTGTGCTACCTGGTGGACAAGACATTCCCGCCGCATCCGGAGGTGATGGAATACCTCACCAAGAAGAAGGTGCATATCGAATACTTTGATTTCCGCAACACGACCTCCCGTGCCGTGCGTGAGCAGATTCTCGACCAGATGCACAAAGGTCTGAGCGTGGTGTTCCTGCCGGGTATGGTGAGCAAGCCGCGCGGCTGCCATGCAGACGTGCCGTCACCCTTCCTGGCAACGGTGGGCAGTCTGCATATTTCCCCGGTGCCTGTATTCGTGGGGTACTATACCGATACGGTGAAGGATTTGTTCCGCAGCGAGCCGCTGCAGGGTTACAAGGAAGAGCTGAGCATTCTGCCGCAGTTGCATCCTGGTCCGCAGACGGGTGAGCGCCTGCTTTCCGCCTGGTTGCTGCGCAGTTCTGAAATATATGCAGCACAGCCGCTGCTGAGAGGGTCTCTGACGACGGCGCTGGTGAAGTCCATGAAGGCGAATCCGAAGTGCGAGATCATTGATGGCATGACCCACAGCACTTTGCCGTTCTTCAAGGTGCTTGGTGTGTCCATGACTGTGGCACGCGTGCTGAAAGACCGTGGTGATAAGCGCGTAGGCGTTATTCTGCCTCCGGGGCCTGGCGGTACCATTGCAACGCTGAGCTGCCTGCTGGCTGGTGTGACCCCCGTCATCATCAACTACGCATCATCCAAGGCTGCATTCGAGAGTACGGTGCGCCAGGCCGGGCTGCGTACCTTCATTACGGCCCGCAAGTTCATGCAGAAGCTTGATACCTTCCCGTGGCCGCCGGAGGACCAGCTGATTCTGGTGGAGGACCTGCTCAAGAATCTGAACAAGAAGACGCTCATCACCAATGTGCTGATGGCGAAGGCTGCTCCTGCCAGTGTCATCTGCAAGATGTTTGACACGGATTCCCGCCGCAATAATGATGAAGCAGTGATGCTCTTCACCTCTGGTTCCAGTGGTGAGCCCAAGGGCGTGGTACTCAGCCACCGCATGCTTCTGGCTAACGTGGCCCAGTGCGCCAACCGCATTCCGCTGACTGAGGAGAAGTTCCTGGCCAGTCTGCCGATTTTCCACAGCTTTGGTCTGACGGTGACCATGATGCTGCCGCTGCTTACCGGGTACAGCTTCTGCGCTTACCCGAACCCGACGGATGCCCGCAACTTGTGCGACCTCTGCAAGCGCTATGGCCTGACGGTGGTGTGCGCCACGCCTACCTTCGCCCGCGCCATGCTCCGCCGTGCTGATAAGGATACCTTTGCCGCGGTGAACTTCTTTGTGGTGGGCGCAGAGAAGCTGCAGCCGGATTTGGAACGCGAGTTCAAGGAACGCTGCGGTGTGCCGCTGCTGGAAGGGTATGGCCTCACGGAGGCTTCTCCCGTGTGTGCTGTGAATATGCCCAATGCGCCTATGATTCCCGGCTCTGCCTTCTACGTGCCCGGTGTCATTCCCCGCACGATTGGTACCCCGCTTCCCGGTATTGCCGTGCGCATCACGGATGTGGATGATGACAGCCGCGAGCTTCCGCTTACTGAGCAGGGTATGCTCTGGTTCAAGGGCGCCAACGTGTTCACGGGTTATGTGGGCAAGTCTGAGCTGAATCCGAATATCTTCAAGGATGGCTGGTTCAAGACGGGTGACATCGGCCGTATGGATCTTAACGGTTTCATTACGCTGGGTGGTCGTCTTTCCCGTTTCTCCAAGATTGGTGGTGAAATGGTTCCGCACGAGGGTGTGGAGCAGGCTCTCACTGAAATCTTTGATATTGACCCCGCGGCAGAAGGTGGTGTGCAGATTGCCATTACCGGCGTGACCGACCCCCAGAAGGGTGAGGCTCTGGTGCTGCTTTCTGCGCTCGATGAACACCAGCGTAACTCTGAGGAAAAGGTCATTCTGCAGAATGTCCGTACGGCTCTGGCTGAGCGCCAGATGCCTACTCTCTGGGCTCCCAAGTACATTGTCCCCGTGGAGGCTATTCCGATTCTGCCCACCGGCAAGCTGGACCTGCGTTCCTGCAAGCTGCTGGCTGAGGAAGCCCTGGCTTCCGTCATGTAAATCGGAGTATCGGTTTAACGGAAATCCCCCGCAGCGGGATGCTGCGGGGGGTTTTTGTACGTTTCATTCAGTGGCG
>JAZRJB010000117.1:0-1523 GCA_045645565.1 Akkermansia sp.
TTGCAGATGCCGACCTGACCCTGCGCCCGGATTACAACGGATTCCGCGCCAATATCGGTCTGCGTTATGATTTCTGATTTCATTTCTACCTGAAATCCCTCTCTCCCGTTTCCCCCGCATTGCACAACACAATGCGGGGGAAATGCTCTACCCCACCAGAACCGGGGAACAAAATGCACAACTTCGCATAATATTTTGAACAAGAAGAACAGGACATGACGTCATACCTGCATGATGAATAATAATCTTACTACAAAATTCATGGAAGGTCTGCAGGCTGCGCAGAAATCAGCGCAGTCGGCCGGCAGGGCACAAATTTACCCGGCAGAGCTGCTACTGGCGCTGATTAGCCAGGAAGGCGGGGTACTGGGCGCCGTACTCACGCGAGCGGGGGCAGACACCGCGCGCCTGAAAAGAGAGCTAGAAGCGCAGCTGGAGCGGCAACCGAAGCAACGCGGAGGAGTGGCGCAGAGTCCGGGAATCAGCCAGGAGCTGGACCGCACCCTGACCGCAGCCGAACAACAGAGGCAGAGCATGGGGGATGACTACCTGAGTGTAGAGCATTTTGTGCTGGGGGTATTCGAAGCAGATGCACAACTTTCCCCCATTCTGGAGAACTGCGGATTAAGCCGGTCAAAATACCTGGAAGCACTCAAGGAAGTGCGAGGGAACCAGCGCATCACCGACCAGGATCCGGAGCAGAAGTACCAGACACTGGAGAAATACGGGACCGACCTGACCGCGCTTGCGAGACAGGGAAAGATAGACCCCGTCATTGGCCGCGATGCCGAAATACGCCGCGTGCTGCAAATTCTGTCACGCCGCACCAAGAACAACCCAGTCCTCATCGGTGAGCCAGGCGTGGGCAAAACCGCCATTGCGGAAGGGCTTGCCCGCCGCATTGTGAACGGAGACGTGCCGGACAGCATGAAAGGCAAACGCCTGGTGAGCCTCAACATAGGCTCCATGCTGGCAGGAGCAAAATACCGGGGTGAGTTCGAGGAACGCCTCAAGGCCTTCATCAAGGAAGTCACCGCCAGCAATGGGGAAATCATCCTCTTCATCGATGAATTGCATACCCTGGTGGGAGCCGGTGCCGGCGGTGATGGCGCCATGGATGCCGCCAACCTGCTGAAACCCGCCCTGGCGCGCGGAGAATTGCGCACCATCGGCGCAACCACGCTTGATGAATACCGCAAGTACATTGAGAAAGACGCCGCCCTGGAACGGCGCTTCCAGCCCGTCTATGTGGCAGAACCCAGCGTAGAAGACACCATTGCCATTCTGCGCGGGCTCAAAGAGCGTTACGAAGTACACCACGGGGTCCATATCACGGACGGCGCCCTGGTGGCAGCCTCCACCCTGAGCAACCGCTACATCACCGACCGGTTCCTGCCGGATAAGGCGGTGGACTTGGTAGATGAAGCAGCAGCACGCCTCAAAATTGAGCTGGATTCCATGCCGAGCGAAATTGATGAGCTGAACCGCAGCGCCATGCAGCTGGAAATGGAACGCCAGGCACT
>JAZRJB010000118.1:0-12851 GCA_045645565.1 Akkermansia sp.
CTTCTTCTTCTACAACGCCAACGAAGATGACTGGCGTGTCTATGCAGATTGCTACTAATTGCCGGAAACTTACACCAAACCCGCGCCGGAAACCGGCGCGGGTTTTAAAGTGAACAAACACTGTCGATAAAACTATTCTACGCTGACCTTCAGCGACTTCTGAACAGATTTACCATATTCATTTGTAAGCGTGTATTTGAGAGTATCTGTTCCCTTGAACCCGGACTTGGGAGTATAAACCGCCTTTCCTTTCTTGCAGACAACGGTGCCACCCTTGGAACTGGTATCGTTCCACTTGATACCAGGCTTCTTCGCAAAGCTCCGGAGCGTGTCCTCGCCGCAGGGGAGCGTCAGGGTCTGGTTCTTCCGTATCTGCGTATTTTCCGGCAGCATCCAATAGGTGAGGTCCCACTTGGGAAGATTCTTCTCATCCAGATACGCGGCGGCACCTGCTGAAGGCATAAGCTTGAAATGGGCAAAATAGGGGCGCACATCACGCTTGGCGGCTTCAGAAAGCCCAATCAGGTAGCGGTCAATCTTGGCCTGGTCAGCATCTACACCCTGTACAAAAGGCCACTTGTACATATCGTCCTTCTTATCCCGGAGGCGCCGGATTGTGGTTTTCATCGCATTCCAGCCGAAGGTATCGGTATAGCCAATCATCATGGAAGTGATGGGATAAGACCAGTGGTGCGTCCCCTTGCCGGAAATCTTATACCATTTATCCTGCATGATTTCGAGGATTCCTTTATCATTCGGGTCGAACAGGCGGGTAAGATGGCGGTCATGCGAATCCTTCCAGTTGAATTCCTTACCCTTGCGGGCCTTCATATAGTAACCGCCCCAGTTCGGGGTTGCTTCCGCCCAGAAAGAAAGCTCCATTTCACCGAAGTCACAGTGGTGCCCGTGCTCATGAAGGAAAAGGGCCGCATTGTGCTCTTTCATAATCTCCAGGTTAAGCGGGCGCTCCACACCCTTGGCATCCCACTGCAGCGGCCAGACAGAAACACCCGTAATCGCATAATACCCGGAGTGCATGCGGAAAGGTACCCCCGGATAATATGCATAGAAGTCCTCCAGATCACGGTTATTTTCATTCCACCAGGTCATGAGTTCGGTGGGGTTATCAATCGTCTGCAGGAGCTCGCGGGACACCACAAAGATGAGATGGTCGCACACCAGCTCACCCCAGGGACCAGGGGCTTTCCTAAGTTTCTTCCATGCCTTGTTCGTGTGCTTGCCCAGAATGAAGCGCGGAGCCTTCAAGGCACCATCGATGGTGACCTCTACCTCCTTCAATTCCAGATTCCGGGGAACATTCAGCAGCATAAGTCCACCATGCGGGGTCACAAAGGTGGTATTCTCCTGAGTCAGCTTGAAGAAACGAGTGGAGCCGGGCATACTCACCAGCGCATAATTTCGCTCACCGAAATGATGCCCCACCTTAACCTCCAGGTGTTTATCCACATATTTCTTTGGAATGGACACCGTGACTGCCTTACCAGGAGGAGCATACAGCCCGAGCGATACCATTTCATTCATCCATTTATCGCCGCGGGAATTCAGTTTCTGAGTCAGCTTCACCGGGGAAGCAGATTCCGGGATTTCACCAAACGAAGACGAAAGGCGATGAGCACCGAGTTTGAGCAGCTGTTTATTATCCAGCGTTTTAAGCCAGGCTTCCTCCATATGCAGAAGCCGCTTGGCTACATGATTCTTGACCGGTTTCTCCGGCGAGGCTATGATGCCGGATGCAGCATCAACGTATGGTTTAAGAATGGTCTGGCATTGTGCAGGATTATTCGTCGGCAAACTACTCTGGACCTTCTGCAAGGCAGCATCCAGCAGATTACGCCCCCAGGGACGCAGCGAATCCAGCCAGGCAGGAACTGTGGCCGGGTCACGTTTCACCAACTCAGCCAGCAGCTCCTGGCTGCGCTTCTCCTCGGCCTGAGTACGCTCATACCCCTTTTTCACTTCTCCCTCCAGGCGGGGGACAAGATAGCTTCCCCCCAGAATCTGCTTCTTGACTCCGGGTCCTTCCCAGGCCAGACCCACATGGTCTCCACCGCCACCTTCCTTGTAGCAGAGCTCAAGGTAATATTTTTTACCCTTCTGCAAGGTCATTTTTCCGCAACCATGGTGCGGGCCGAACTGATGGCGCTGTTTGTAGCGGGTCACTTCGCAGACCTTCTTCAGGTTCGCCGCCTTGTCATCGGAACTTATCTGCAGCTCGGCAGTGTCATCCGCAGCCAGATAAAAGGTATATGAACCGCTCTCAGGAGCCACCAGCAGAGCGGAAAAACGAAGACCGAAATTATCCTTACCGGAAGGGGCTTCATCTATATTTTCCTTAATGAAAACGGCATTGGCTGCGCGCTTGGAACTCACGTCTGCAAGATCTGCCACTTTACCGCCTTTCACATTCTCCCAATACTCCACCACCACGCCTGATTTCGGTGCAAGGTCCAGCCCCAAAGCATGGCCACCAGCCAGAACCAAAGCACCGACAACTGCTAAATGTTTACCATACAAATGCATGGTAAAGTTATATCGCAGAATCATTGCTAAATCAAGCAGATTCCTGAACGGCTAAGCTGCAGCTGCCATAGCTGTCCAAAAAGCGTTCTAAAGAAAGCCGGGGGAAACGCCGGCCTCACCCTCGGCGACCTGGGAAATTACTTCTTCTTTTACAATGCCAGCGAAAACGACTGGCAAGTCTACGCTGACTGCTACTAATGCAGAAAGCCTCCTGCCTTGAACAGCAGGAGGCTTTCTGGTTATGAGATTAACAGAATCAGGACTGGATTCCCAGAGCTTCCTCGGCCATGAGTTTGCAGCCGCGGAGGTCGAGCTTGCCGGTTGCAAGTACGGGAATGGATTCCACCGGAACCAGATACTTGGGAGCCCAGAGCGTGGGCACGGCCTGGTCTGCCAGCATGGTGCGGATGGCGGAAAGTATTTCCTTTTCCTCAGAGCTGCACTGGTGCTGCGGCAGTGCGGAAAGGAGGACGAGAGCCTCGCCCTTCTGCGGGTCGCTCACGCCGGCAATGGCAATCTGCACGCCGTCCTCAGCGGTGAGACCAAGCCCCTGCGAAAGAGCCAGCTCCACGCCTTCGTGCGGCACCATTTCACCACCAATCTTGGAGAAGCGGGAAAGACGCCCACCCAGGGTGAGGAAGCCATTGAGGTCCATCTGTCCGATATCACCGGTCTTGAACCAGCCATCGCGGAAGATTTCCTTATTCAGCTCCGGGCGTCCAATATAGCCACTGAACACATTGGCACCCTTGAACCAGATCATGCCGCGCTCGGTAAGCGGCAGTTCCTTTGTATCGTCATCCACATCAGTGATGCGGACAGCAATGCCGGGCAGGAAGGCGCCGATGCTGGGGCGCACCGTCCCGGGAATGTAGAACTTGGAACCCGGCACCAGCTCAACATTAGGCATATTGGCTCCGATAACCGGGGAGGTCTCGGTGAGGCCGTAGCCCTCCAGCGGGTACACGCCGCACTTCTCAATGAACTCCTTCTCCAAATCAGGCTGCAGCTTTTCAGCGCCCAACACGAAGTAGCGCACGCTTTTGTAGGTATCAGGCTCGGCTCGGCGCAGCATGGCGCGGCCGAAGGTAGGCGTGGCGCACACCAGGGTAAGGCGGTACTTCTTGATAAGCTCGTTGAGCGTGCGGGCATCAGTCGGGTTCGGATAGGAGCACACCATGCAGCCCGTGAGCAGCGGCAGCATCATGTTCACCGTCATGCCGAAGCTGTGGAAAATGGGCAGGCTGGCCAGGAAGCGGCAATCGGTCAGGTCGAGACGGCAGGCGCACTGCCCCACGTTGGCCATCACCATGCGGTGGGTAAGCACCACCCCCTTCGGCTCACCGCTGGAGCCGGAGGTGAAGAGCATAACAGCCTCATCATTCCCACGGCGAGAATCCGTCTTGAACATGTTACAGATGAGCGATGCCGGCGCCATCTTGGCAGTCAGAACGTTGGAGATGAGCGTAAGCTTGGGCGTTTTCTGCAGCAGGTCTTCCACCAGAATAAGCTTTTCCTCCGACGGCCAAGGGAACTGGGGCAACTTCTGCATGAACTTGCGGGCCGTGATGAACGTCTTCAACCCGGCCTGGCGCACGGTGCTTTCAAAGGCCGCGGCAGAAGTGGCGTAGTTAATCATCACCGGCGTGACACCGGCCAGCAGGCAGCTCAGCGTGGCAATCACACCACCAGCACCGGGAGGCAGAATCACGCCGATGCGGCGGTCATCGCGTTTGCGGAGCATCCTGGCCACAGCCATACTCACGCCCAGGGCCTTGAAGTTGGGCAACGCACTACCGGTCATGCCGTCCACCACTTCAACCTTGGGGAAGGTCTTCATGGCGTGAACCAGATTCGTGGCGAGAGAGGTATCCAGCAGCGGACGCTCAGCATACAGCTCTGCCCCCTTCTCCAGCCAGGCAGCCATGATGCGGGCGCCGGTCTGCGGGCCTGCGGCAATCTTGGGCAGAATGCAGAATTCCTCATGGCAATCGGGGTCAGCGCATTCACGATACAGTGTTTGCAGAGTGTTGCCATAATGCCCCAGGAACAGAGGAACGGTCGAGATATGCAGGCTGCCGACATGACGCAGGAAGGGTGAAGGCACGTCACTGTATGTGCCACGATACTTGGCAACCTTGCCAGGCAGGAACACCACGCTCAACCCCTCAGCCATGCGAGCCCGAATCTGTTCGCGCACGGTCAGAGATGTGGATGCACGAAAGTCGAAATGCTCAATAACGGCGTTGTCTGCCTTGAGCGATGCCATCAACTCCTCTTCCGGTGCAAATGTCGGGTCCACCAGATAGCATACCTTGCCATCCAGCAAACGATTCAGCGCCTTCCCCGCCTCGACACTGAAACGGTTGGGCATGTAGAATCCGGGCTTAACTATGTTCTCACAGCCGTGTACAACTATCTTTTCCATATAAAAAATCTGGTAATTGTCGATATTGAAACTCATTTCAACAGCCCGGCCGCCGGGGCGTATCTGGCACCTGCAGCCCGCTGATGTAGAAGAAAACGTATCTTCTTCATGTGTAGACCTCTTTACTTTAACTGGTAATGCGGGATTTGTCAATGCGCATGTGTCTCATAGAGTTGCTAAGAAAATCACTCAGAACAGAATCATAGAGTATAGATGAGCTTTTCCTCCCACGGCTCATACACTGCTACTGTTTCAGGATTAACCACTTCCATAATTGTTTCATTATTTTCAAAATACCCGGTGCAGCAATGCCGTAAAAATGCGACATTAAGACAAAAGTGAACAGGTCCCCCCCTGCTCCCCCGCATATTTCAGAAGCGGGAGGGATATGTCTGGAACTTCATTTGACATAAAGGAACCGCCAGACTATAATTCCGCCATGAAGCAGGTACTCAGTGGAATCGTAATGGCCATACTGTGTGCGATGGGAGCCCAGGGTGCGCTTAAAATTGCAAGTCTGCACCCGCTTCTCAGCGATATGGCTCGCGCCATAGGCGGAGAATGTGTGGAAGTGGTTGATTTATTCCCTCCGAACGGTGAGCTTCACGCATTTGAACCCACAGTGGAAGATGTGGCAAACGCAGCTGGTGCAAGATATGTTATTGCCTGCGGAAAGGGAGTGGAACCCTATCTGGAAGACTTGCGGGATTCCCTCCCTGCCAACACAGAAATCCTGGAACTGGGCAACAGCGTGCCGGATGTTTTCCTCCCTTCATCAACCATTGCCGATCCGCACTGGTGGAACAGTCCCGGAGCCATGAAACGTGCCTCCCGAAGCCTGCGTTCGGCGTTGGAAAAGGCAGCTCCGGAATACAGGAAACAATTTGCGACCGGCCAGCGCACTTATGCTGCAGAAATGGATGCGCTCATTCGTGAAGCCAGATTAGCATTCTCCTCCATTCCCCAGACTCAACGGATTCTGGTCAGTTCACACGCTGCCATGTGCCATTTCTGCAAGGAATTCGGCTTTACGCCCATTCCCGTACACGGCATTGCCCAGGAAAGCGAAGGAGACACAGCCAGCCTTGCTCGCATACTCAGCCAACTGCGGCAACAATCCGTCCGGTGCTTGTTTCACGGGGTGAATGAGCCCCCCCGCATCCTTCAGACCATTGCCGGTCAGGTTGGCGCACAAATCCGCCCTCTCGTACTGGACGGCATCAATCCCTCCACCCCGACATACGCTGAGCTGTTCCGTTTCAACATCACACAGCTTGTGAATGGTCTTGCCCGATAACGTCATGCGTATCCTGATGTATACCATGCTGAGCGCTCTGCCGCTGATGGCAGCCAGCACACCTCCCACCTATATCTGCGGGCGTACAGATACGCCACCTGTCATTGATGGCTGCGGAAATGATGCAGTCTGGCAGAACGCGCGTGAACTCTCACCCCTGAAAGATATTGAAGGAAGCGATATCCCCCACCAATGCCGGATTAAAATGCTGTGGGATGATGAGTTCCTCTACCTCCTGGCAGATATAGATGAACCCGACCTCTGGGCAACGCTTCAGAAGCACGACTCAGTCATATTCCATGACCCGGATTTTGAGGTATTCATTGACCCGGATGGCGATGGGCTCAACTATATTGAACTCGAAATCAACCAGCTGAACACAACGTGGGATTTATTCATTTCCAGGCCGTATCGTTTTGATGATGCTCACATTCTGCATGATTGGGAGATGCCGGAGCTGAAGCATGCTGTTCAACTGAGGGGTACCATCAACAACCCGTCTGATACTGACGATGGCTGGAGTGTGGAGCTGGCAGTTCCCTGGAGCAGCATCACCAGCCACGCGCACCAGCCCAGAACCAGCAAGGCTCCGCAAACTGGAAGCTGCATGCGCTTTAATTTTTCCCGGGTTAACTGGAAGGTGCGCCCAGATGCGGATTCCTCATGCGGATATACGAAAATCTCACCTCAGGAAAGCAACCACGTGTGGGCACCTACGGGAAAGGTCAACATCCACCTTCCAGAACACTGGGGGCGTGTCATTTTCAGCAAACGTAACGCGGCTGAATGGGAATCAACTTCCCCAGAAACCTCACACTCCACCAGACAAGCGCTTTACCGGGTACTGAATGAGCAATTAGCCAAGAGAAACTCCAACGGTGGCTTCACATACCAAGACGCCCTGCCCACGGGTGTGTCCTATCTCTATCAGGATGCTCAATGCTTCATTCTTCAAGGAATCTGCCCCGATACGGGACGCAAGATGAAACTGGACAGCGAGGGAAGGTTCAGCCAGACCACAGACGCATACCATTTGCCGGAGCTTTACCTCTGGGTGCATGGTGGCGCCCAGCGCAGTGAGGAGGAGTGGATGGCTCAATTTACGCAATATGCCCAAGCTGGTATTGATACCGTCATCATCGGTGACAAAGTGGAACAGATAGCCGCCCTCACGCCGCTGGCAAACAAAGCCGGGCTTCGGGTCATTGCGTGGTTATGGGCTCTGAACAGACCCCAGGATTCCATTCCGCTGGAACACCCGGATTGGTTTGCGGTAAATGCCCTGGGAAAATCCTGCCATCTGCCGGAAAATCGTCCCTTTGTGAGCTATTACCAGTTCCTCTGCCCGAATCACAGCGAGGTCAGGGCGCATCTTCTGAACCAGGTGCAGATGCTGGCGAAAATCCCCGGAATCAGCGGGATTCAGGCAGACTACATGCGCATGCCGGATGTAGAACTCCCCCGCGGTCTTTGGGAGAAGTACGGACTGGATATGAGCCGCGTTCTCCCGGAATTCGATTATTGCTACTGCCACACATGCAGAGAGAAATTCGGCAACACCCCCGCCAATGGGAAGGAATGGGACGCATTCCGGCTGAAGAGCGTAGCAGATTTATACAATGACCTCGCGGCGGAAATACGGCGTCATGGTCTGCAAGCTGCCTGTGCCGTCTTCCCCAGCCCGGGCCTGGCAGCCCGTCTGGTGCGCCAGGACTGGAGCCAGTTCCACGCTGATCTGGTTCTTCCCATGACCTACCACAGCTTCTACAACGAAGCCCCCGAGTGGATTGCCCAAGTGACCCGCGCCGCCGCAAGCGAATCAGGTTCCAGGATTCCGCTTGCACCAGGGCTTCACCTGCCTGATTTCTCAGCATCTGAATTACTTGTTCAACTCCAGTCGCTTAGCGAAACGGGAGTCAACGGCATTGCGCTCTTCAGCAGCGATGAAATCACCCCTGCACAACTGAAAGCCATCCGCCAATGGGAAAAGGAAACGAAAGATGAGCATGTCCTGATGTCTCATTGACAAAACCTGTATAACACCATACAATTACAGCCGTACACCATGGCACCTCGCACCACATTCCTGCTGGCTCTTACGGGAGTCATACTGGTAGGCTTACCCCTGCCCCTGCTCTCGGAACCAGGCACTCCCGCCAGTAACAATCCGGCGATTCCTGAGGTACTGCGTGAAACCGTGTGGGGTGAAATGCGCTTCAGCGGGCAGCCGGAAAGCATCCGGCTCCGCACACCGGGAGCAGACTGGATGAGCATTGATGCCACATCCTCTCCTGCTGAATTTGAAATTGAACTACCCACCACCGGCGCTGTGGAATTAGAAGTAGAAGCTCAATGGGCTGAAGAATCACCACAAGCACTATCCATCACCCTGGAGCCGGCAGGTCAGGCGCCCTGCAGTGATACACAGTGGAGCGATGCCGGCAGCGCCCGAATTCACAGTATTTTCACATTCCAATGGTAGCGGAACCACATAACCATATCTGCTGGGGGGGTGGTCACCATCACCACACTCACCACCAGCTCATCCTGCGCGGTCTCACGGCTGGTTACGGAGACACCCCCGCGCTGGAGGACATTCATTTCCAGGCAGAATGCGGCAGTACGCTCGCGCTGATTGGTCCCAACGGAGCAGGAAAATCCACTCTACTGAATGTTCTGGCCGGGCTCCTCACCCCCTGGTCAGGGGATATTCTCTGGAATAATGAGCCGCTTTCCCAGCAGCGGCAGGAAATTGCCTATCTTCCGCAGAGAAGCGAAGTCAACTGGCAATTTCCCATTACCGTTCGTCAGCTGGTGGAAATGGGGCGCTACCCGGCCGTTGGAATTTGGAACCCCATGCGGCATCACGACCGGGAAATTGTGGACAAGGCCATTGAGACGCTGAGACTACAGGATTTGCAACACAGGCAGATTGGCGCACTCAGCGGCGGGCAACAGCAACGCTGCTTCCTTGCCAGAGCGCTCGCCCAGGAAGCCCACATCCTTCTGCTGGATGAACCGTTCACCGGGCTTGATGTTCCAGGAACAGACGCACTTACGCAGCTATTAAAGGCACTTGCAGCAGAAGGAAGGCTTGTCATTGCATCGCATCACGACTTATCCACGGCACCTCGGATTTTTGACCAGGCGCTGCTGCTGCGCCGGCAGCTCATCGCCTCAGGTGAAACTGCCCAGGTTCTCACCTGCTCCAACTTGAACCTTGCATTTGACCGGGCATGAATGACTTCATCCAATTTCTGAATGAACCCCTTGCGCAACGCAGTCTGTGGGTCTGCGGTGTCATTGGCTTCTCTAATGGCTTTGTCAGTGCGCTGATTGTACTGAGGCGGTCATCATTGCAGATAGGCACCCTTTCCTGCGCACTGCTGCCGGGCATAGCGCTGGCCATTCTGCTCTTCGGCCTATTCCAACTGAGTATTCTGCTAGGTGCGGTTATCGCGGGGCTCATGGTCGGTCTGGGCTCGCTCTTTGTGTCCCGCACCTCCCGCATGGACCATGATACAGCCCTTTCCGTACTCCACACCACAGCCTTTGCGCTGGGCTACATTATCCTCATCAGACTCGGGCTGCAACAGAAAGTTGATGATTGGTTGTTCGGCAATATCATGAGCATGAGTGACACCGATTTGTGGATTTCCTATGCAACAGGTTCTCTCGCGGTTCTCAGCATCACGGTCTTACAACGCCCGCTGCTCATCAGTCTGTTCGATGCCCGGGCTGCGGCAACCATGGGCATCCCCACCCGGATGATGAATTACGGCATCTTCGCCCTCATCATCCTGGTACTTGTCTCATCACTTCAGGCCGTCGGGGCATTTCTGACCCTCGGGCTCATGGTCGCCCCCGCCGCCACCATGTATCTGATTACAGACCGCACCACCTGGTTATTCTGGGGCGGTGGAGTCATCGGCAGCATCGGTGCCATGCTTGCCTTCTTCCTCTCTTATCCATTAGGATGGCACCTGGGAGCAACAATCATCGTTGTACTCGGCGGCGTCTTTCTGCTGGCGTATCTCTTCTCACCGCGATACGGACTACTGCGCCGATGCAGAAAATAGCAGCTACACCGGCAGCGTACACCTTTTCTGCTTGCGCCCGCAGGGGGGGATGTGATAGCATGTTGCTTGTATGAAAATCTCACTTTCTCCCCGCTCCTCCAAAGGTTTCACCCTGATTGAGCTGATTATCGTCATCGCCATTCTGGCCACCCTGGCTGGTATCGCTTATCCTACCTACATGAGCATTCAGGCCGGTGCCTCCAGCACCGCTGCAAAAAAAGTCTGCACAGACATTGTCTCTGCCGTGGAAAGCTTCAAGCAGGACAATAACGGAATGCTTCCCTATGACTCCGAACAGGCTGAACCCAATGACAAAGATCAGATTTTCCTGACCTCCAAGGCTGGTGAGGACGCCAACATGATTAAAATCCTGACCAACCGTGAGGATGATGAGGACCGCCGCCTGAACTCCACCCGCGACATCTACCTCCGCTCTGATGAACAGGAAGCCCCGCGCGATGGTCTGTTCGTTGACGCCTCCGACGGTGTCAGCTTCTATGATCCCTGGGGTTCCCCGTACTACATTGTTCTCTGCGAAGAGGACGAAGGCTGCATTGACCCCTTCGGCAAGCGCCGCTACCGCGGTAAGAATTGCCTTGTTTACAGCACAGGCCCTGACCAGACCGGCGCCGCCAGCACTGACCGCCCCCGAAAAGGTTCTCAGAAGCCCCAGGATGCAGAACTTGCAGAAGAAGCTCTCGAGGACAACGTATACTCTTGGAAAAACCAGAAGTAATTAATGAACCAGTACATCACAGACGACGTTCGTCTTGCGGGCATACGCCCGTTGATATCTCCCGCTATTCTCATGGAGGATTTTCCGGCCTCGCCGGAAGCCACCCGCATGGTATTTGAGACCCGCTGTGCCTTCCAGCGCATCCTCACAGGCGAGGATGACCGCTTGGCAGTCATCGTTGGTCCCTGCTCCATCCATGATACCAAGGCAGCCATTGAATACGCCAGCCTGCTGGCAGAGGCTTCCAAAAAGTATGAGAAAGACTTGTTGCTCATCATGCGTGTCTATTTTGAAAAGCCCCGCACCACCGTTGGATGGAAAGGGCTTATCAATGACCCGTTCATGGATGAAACCTACAACATCAATAGCGGTCTGCGCATGGCTCGCGGGCTACTGGTGAGACTTTCCGAAATGGGAATTCCCGCCGCAACTGAATTCCTCGACGTCATTACCCCGCAGTATATCAGCGACCTCATCGTCTGGGGTGCCATTGGTGCCCGCACCACGGAAAGCCAGGTTCACCGAGAACTGGCCAGTGGTCTTTCCATGCCTATTGGCTTCAAGAACGGCACGACTGGCTGTGTCCAGATTGCAGTTGATGCCATCGTTTCCGCAGAGCATCCGCACTGCTTCCTTTCTGTTACCAAGCAGGGCGTGTCCGCCATTGTCTCCACCAAGGGCAACGAAGGGTGCCACCTCATCCTCCGCGGTTCGACCGAGGGGCCGAACTATTCCACAGAACACGTTCAAACCGCATGGGAAACCCAGCAGAAGGCAGGCATTTCCAACCGCATCATGATTGACTGCTCCCACGGCAACAGCCATAAGGACTGGAAACAGCAACCCGTTGTTGCAACCAGCGTTGCTGAGCAGCTCGCTGCCGGCAGCACCCACATCGGCGCAGTCATGATTGAGAGTAACATTTACTCTGGCAACCAGAAATGCAACCCGGATATGAAATACGGTGTCAGCATCACTGATGCCTGCATTGACTGGAACGGCACACTGGGCATGTTCGATGTGCTGGCCGCCGGCGTGCGAGCCCGCCGCGCCAAGCTCGCCCGGTAACTCGCTCTCTTCTCCAGATTCTACAATGCCCCGGCTCATTCTTGAGTCCGGGGCTTTTCCTTTGCTGTTTCACGGGTGTCAGCAAGTCTTGCAGTCAAAAACCATTGTTGAACAAGCGGCTATTCAACCCGACCTACTGCTGCAATTATTCTACACAGTATTCATGCCCATCCACAAGCAACTGTACAAAAAAGATTTCCGCCGCTCCTCCTGTAAGGAAGAGCGGCGGAAGCAGATTTGCTTTTCAGCAGCTAGTCGCTTTAGTTGAACTTAGCGAGCATAGCCTGGCGCTGAGCCTCAAGCTCGGCGGGCAGCTTGTCGCCCACCATGTTGAACAGCTCAGTCTGGGACTCGAGCTCAGCCTTCCACTCGGACTCGGAAAGAGCCATGTTGGTGTTGAAGGCGGCTTCGTCGTAGCCCGTGAGACCCTCGGTGTCGAGTTCGGAGTAGGCGGGGGAGATACCCAGAGGGGTCTCCACACCCTCAACCTCACCGCGGCAGCGGCGGAGTACCCAGTCGAGCACGCGCATGTTGTCACCGAAGCCCGGCCATACGAAGTTACCCTCGGCGTCCTTGCGGAACCAGTTCACGTTGAAGATCTTGGGCAGCTTGCAAGCGCAGGTCTTGGTGCCCATGTCCAGCCAGTGCTGCCAGTAGTCACCAACGTTGTAGCCGATGAAGGGCTTCATGGCCATCGGGTCG
>JAZRJB010000119.1:0-47300 GCA_045645565.1 Akkermansia sp.
CAAGTGCCGCGCCCTGGGCCTGCCCATGGAGTGCTACTACGCCGAGCTGGACCTCCGCAAGCTGCAGCAGGTGGCCACTGCTCCCTTCAAGGCTGCGGATCTGCCCCAGTTCCCCGGCTCCAGCCGCGATGCCTCCCTCGACGTGCCCGCCGCTACCCGCCATGCCGATATCATGAAGGTGGTGGAGGGTGCCAAGCAGAAGCTGCTGGTTTCCTGCGCGCTCAAGGATGTGTTCTGTGACCCGACCGGCGAGAAGCTCGCCGCCGACCGCAAGGCCATGACCTACACCTTCCTGTATCGCGATGCGAAGAAGACCCTCACCGCCGCTGAGGTGGACGCCGCCCACAAGACGGTGCTCGATGCCCTCGCTGCCAAGGTGAAGGAGCTCAAGTTCCGCTAAAGATTACCAGATATTCCTTTCAGAGGCCGGAGATTCATATCTCCGGCCTCTTTTTGATGCTTGAATTTTGAAAAGTCGTCCCACAAATGTGGTTAAAAATGCAAAAAGTCGTCCCACAAATGTGGTCGAAAATGCAAAAAGTCGTCCCACTTTTGCAAATTGCTATTGATAATGAATGCAAAGTGTGATAAGTTGGTTTTGGGGTAAAAAGTCATGAATAGATACGCCGAACAACAGCTGCTGGAGTGGAAAAACAGCCCGATGAGGAAGCCGCTTCTCATCATGGGGGCACGCCAGGTCGGAAAAACCTGGCTCATGCAGGAATTCGGGCGTAAGCATTACAAGGAGGTGGCATTTGTCAGTTTTGATAGCAATGAGAATATGCGCCTGGCTTTTTCGGGCGGCTACGATGTGCAGCGTCTGCTGCTGCTGATTCAGGCAGAGACAGGTTGCCAGCTGACACCCGGGGAAACGCTGATTATTTTTGATGAGATTCAGGAATGCCCGCAGGCGCTGACCTCTCTGAAATACTTCTGCGAAAATGCGAGAGAACACCATATCGTGGCTGCCGGTTCCTTACTGGGGCTGCAGGTGCACGAGGGTACCGGCTTCCCGGTAGGTAAGGTGGATATGATGAATCTCTACCCGATGACCTTCTGCGAATTTCTGGAAGCCATGGGGCAGGGGAACCTGGTGCGGCTCCTGGAATCCCGGGATTGGGAGCTGGTGAAGGTGTTCGCTTCCCGTTTTTCGGATTTGCTGAAGCAGTACTACTTTGTGGGTGGTATGCCGGAAGCCGTGGCCGCCTTTGCGCAGACAAAGAATTTTGCAGAGGTGCGCCGGGTACATCAGGCTCTGCTGGATGGCTATCGGCGGGATTTCACGAAGCATGCTCCTGCCGAGGTGGCTCCGCGTATTTCGATGGTGTGGAACTCCATACCCGGTCAGCTCTCGCGCGAGAATAAGAAGTTTATCTGTAAGGATGTAGCCCCCGGTCTGAGAATGCGGGATGTTGAATACGCTCTGCAGTGGCTGGTGGATGCCGGTCTGGTGCATACGGTATCCCGTGTGACCAAACCGGCATTCCCTCCCGCCGCTTACCGCGACAGACTGTTCAAACTCTTCTTTGTGGATGTGGGACTGCTGGGAGCCATGGCCGACCTGCAGGCTAAGACTATTGTTGAGGGTAACGCTATTTTTACCGAGTTTAAGGGAGCCCTTGCGGAGCAGTATGTACAGCAGCAGCTGCGGGCTGTGAATACCCGCGAGCTTTTCTACTGGTCATCCCGGGATTCTGATTGCGAAATTGATTTTGCTTTCGGCTGTGGAGCTGCCTTTGTTCCTGTGGAGGTGAAAGCGGAGATTAATCTGCAGGCCAAGAGCCTGATGACCTTCTGCCGTAAGCAGCAGGTGCCACTGGCACTGCGGGTTTCGATGTCTTCCTTTCAGATCAGTAATCCTCCATCAGGTAAGGATGGTGGCAGCTTCACGCTGGTGGACCTGCCTCTCTACGGCATTGAACAGGCATATAAGGTGTGCGAAGCGATACAGGGCTGAGAACGCATTGCCAGCGGCAGAAGGTGGGCCTATATCGAGCTGGAATGCCGTTAAAATCCACACGTGTCCCAAAGTTTGAGTACGGAGCTCGATGAATTGACTTTAGTGAGTTTTTAGAGGTTCTCAAACGCTTTATTGTTCTTCATGGTCGGGCTGGCGCTTATTCAGCATTTTACCGCCGAAGAGGCTCTTTTCCCTGATTTTGGGGGGCAGGTCACGGTAGTGCCGGCTACCGTCATCAAGCCCATTCATGAGGTTGAGGGCTCGCTGGACGTGATTTTCCGCCTCGGGAGCTTTCTTCCTTCCCGGCTTCTGTTTTCGTACCTTCATGCTCAGGTAGAGCTCTACCGCCAGGGTTAATGCTACAATGCCGCCCACGTAGCCGCTCATTCGGGCAAAGCGGGCCAGGGTATCATGCTCGTGGAAAAGGAAGGCGAACACTCCGCAGATGACGATGATGATGGTCAAGGATTTCCGGGTGTAGGCGTCCATGGCTGATTCTAGCATGAGGAGCCTGGCCTGTCAATCCGGCGTGAAACGTGAAAATGAGGATGCCCGCGCATGCTTAAAATGAGCATTTTTTGTTTTTAACTTTGCAAATGGCATGGTGTTGTGGTATTCTCCACGCGCATGCACGGTATATTATATAAGAAAGTGCTGGCAGTGATGCTGGCGTTCATGGCTCTGTTTCTGACGGCCTGTGGCGAGAAACAGGAGGAGCGCAGCAAGCTGATAATGGTGACCAACGCAACCTTCCCCCCGTATGAATTCTACCAGGGGGACCGCATCGTGGGTATCGATGCCGATATGGTGCGCGAGATTGCCCGCCGCAATGGCTATGAGCTGGTGATTGAGGATATGGCCTTCGATTCCGTGATTGCCGCTGTGCAGACGGGTAAGGGCGATGTGGCTGCCTCAGGTATCACGGTGACGGATGACCGCAAGAAGCAGATTGATTTCACGACCAGCTACGTGAAGGCTGACCAGGTGATTATCGTGCGCGATGGCTCGGATATCACCGGCCCGGAATCTCTGAAAGGCAGGCGCATCGGTGTGCAGCACGGCACCACGGGCGATATGTATATGACCGAGAATATCCAGGAGCCTGAGCGTTTCCAGGATGGTGCGCTGGCTGTGGCTTCTCTGGTGACGGGCAAGATTGATGCCGTGGTGCTGGACAGCGCACCTTCTGAGGAACATGTGGCTCGCAACAAGGGTATCCGCATTCTGCCCGTGGCTCTGGTGTCGGAGGAATACGCCATGGCTATCAGCAAGAACCGCCCGGAGCTTCTCGCCATGTTCAACAAGACCATGGCTGAAATGAAGGCCGATGGAACCATGGATGAAATCTGGGCCCGCTATCTGGACAAGGATGGCAAGCCGCTCGCCGTGCCTGCTGTGCAGGCCGAAGAGAAGGGCCTCTGGCAGCGCATGCAGGATTCCTTCCGGACCAATTTTGTGAAGGATAACCGCTGGCGCTATCTGGTAAATGGTTTCCTGATTACCATTGAGATTTCCTTCTGCGCTGTGCTCATGGGCCTGTGTATTGGTTTCCTGGTGGCTGTGGTACGCAGCGCTCACGACCAGACCGGCCGCTACAAGGTGCTGAACTTCCTGTGCCATGTTTACCTGACCGTGGTGCGCGGCACGCCGGTGGTGGTGCAGCTGCTTATTATCTATTTCGTGATTTTCGGCTCGGTGGATGTGAGCAAGGTGCTGGTGGCCATTGTGGCTTTCGGCGTGAACTCCGGTGCCTATGTGGCTGAGATTATCCGCTCCGGTATCATGGCGGTGGATGGCGGGCAGATGGAGGCCGGGCGCAGCCTGGGCTTGAGCTATGGCACTACCATGCGTTCGGTGATTCTGCCGCAGGCTTTCAAGAATGTGCTGCCGGCGCTGGGCAATGAGTTCATCGTGTTGCTCAAGGAGACTTCCGTGTGTGGTTACATCGCCCTGCAGGATTTGACCAAGGGTGGCGATATCATCCGAAGCCAGACCTACGATGCCTTCCTGCCGCTGATTGCTGTGGCGCTTATCTACCTGATTGTGGTGGTGTGCCTCAGCCAGCTCCTCAAGAAACTTGAAAATAGTCTGAAGAAGAATGAACGCTGATAACATTTTGGAAGTGCGCGACCTGGTCAAGGAATTCGGTGACCACCGCGTGATTGATGAAGTTTCCGTAGGGGTGAAGAAGGGCGAGGTGGTGTTCCTGCTCGGTCCCTCCGGCGCCGGTAAGAGTACCGTGATGCGCTGCATGAACTTCCTGGAGACGCCTACGGGTGGCGAGGTGCTGTTCCACGGCAAGCCGGTGGACCGCAGCGAGGACGGCTTGAACCACTACCGCGCCAAGGTGGGTATGGTGTTCCAGCATTTCAACCTCTTTGCCAACCTCACCATTCTGGATAACATTACCCTGGCTCCGGTCAAGTGCGGTCTTATGAACCGCATGGAGGCTGAGAACCTGGCGCTGCACCTGCTGCACCGCATTGGTCTGCATGATAAGGCCAAGGCTTATCCCTCCCAGCTTTCTGGTGGTCAGAAGCAGCGTGTGGCTATTGTTCGCGCCCTGGCTATGAATCCTGAAGTGCTGCTCTTTGATGAGCCTACCTCTGCTCTGGACCCCGAAATGGTGGGCGAGGTGGAAAATCTGATGCGCGAACTCGCCAAGGATGGCATGACCATGCTTGTTGTTTCCCACGATACGGATTTTGCTATGGAGCTGGCTGACCGCATCGTGTTCCTGGCAGATGGCAAGCTGGTGGTGGATGCGCCTCCTGCTGTGATTGCTGCCAGTGATAATACTCGTATCCGCGATTTCTTCTCGCTGAGATAAGGGGAGATTGAGTAGTTTTCAAGGCGGTACCTGGTTCCGGGTGTCGCCTTTTTTTTACGGTTTGGCTTAATCTTCGTTGCGGCGCTGGTTGGGACCATCGCCCACGGAGATTGTTTCGACCTTTACCTGGTGGACTCCCCAGCCGCAACCGATGGCGCGGGCCACGGCGGGGCTGATATCGATGATGCGACGGCGGTGGAACGGGCCGCGGTCGCACACGCGCACCTCGCAGCTTTTGCCGGTCTGGACGCTGGTGACGCGCACCACACTGGGCAGGGGCAAGGTGCGGTGAGCTGCGTATTTGCCACCTATGGGAAGTCGTTCACCCATGGCGCCGATGGAACCGCCATCATTGTATACAGAGGCTTCCCCGGTTTCGCTGTATTGTAAAGCTGTCGCTATGTCCATCGGGCGGTAGCGTTTGCCGTTTACCGTGTATGGGCTTCTCTTGAGCTTTGGCTCGGGGCGGGGATCGTCTTCAGGTGAATAATGTGTGCCCTTACGCCACGAACATCCCGTGCCGCCCAGCAGAATGCCGCCGGCCAATACAACTAATAAAGCATGGGAAAACGCTCTCACGGGGGGATTCTAGCACAATAGTTGTAAAAAAGCAACCTTGTATCAGCCCGACAGGATAGGGGCTCTTGTTTTATGCTTGACTTTCATGAGCCTGTATAGCATTCTACTATCATGCAAACACGCGCATGTGCTTTGATGCTCGGGCTGCTTGCTCTCGGCCTTTCACCGCTTTCGCCGGTGATGGCTGCGGAGAACGGAGGCAGCAAGTTGGCACTGGCCCCGGTGAAGGCAAAGAAACTGCCTGCCGCCGTCCAATCTGCCATGGAAAAAGGTGATTATGCCGACGTTCAGGCCGCATTGGTTGAGGCGCTGAAGACGATGGATATTTCTCCCAAGGATGCAGCTGCTCTGCAGTGCTCCATGATGCATGAGATGATCAGGGTAACGGGTGCTGAGTTCCTCACCCGGATGGCCGCAGAGAGTAAGGAAAAAGCGAAGTTCATCCAGTTATTCATGAAGGATACCGAATGGCTGGAGCTGTACCTGACCTGCGGCCTTGTGCCATACCAGAAGGACCTGGGTGTGCAGATTCTCTACCGTATCTGGGCTGAGGAGGATGGCGAGGTCAAGAATAAGCCGTTGGCAGTGGCACTGGCATCCTGCTGGGGTGGTGGCGAGACTTGGAAGGAGCCTGCACTGGCCAAGGCGCTGCCGAATAAGCATAACCCGGTACGCCGTTATAAATTCTTCCAGAAGCAGGATAAGAAGGGGCTTCTGCACCCCAATTACAAGAATCTGAAGGCATGGGAGCTGCGCTTCGTGGTTGCTAACCCGGGGCAGGACTGGGATGACGAATCATACGAATTCGCTGCCAAAGCCATCAATCTTCCTTGGGATAAATATGGCATTGCCTGCTGGGCTGCTACTTACACGGGTACTTCCAAGTTCGGTGATTCGGTGCAGGGCGGTGCCTATAACCTGCCGTATGCTAACGAAAGCTGGTCTGAGGCTACGCTGCGTAATGGCGGTGTGTGCGGCGCCATGTCGCACCTGGGGGCGGTGGCCGCTATGGCTCATGGTATTCCTTCATACACAGTGGGGCAGCCTGGGCACTGTGCCTATGCCGTGCGTACTGAGCGTGGCAAGTGGGTTGGCGGTTTCGGCGGCCCGGATGGCGGTATGCACAATATGATTTTCGGTCATCGCGCACCGACTTCCTACAACCTCATGGAAGCCGTTTTCGCGGATGATGAGAAGGTGGCCAAGGCATATCGCAAGAGCCTTTGCGCCCGCGGTCTTGAAGCTGCCGGTAAGGATGCCGAGGCTGAGAAGATGTGGCGTTCTGCGCTGAAGGATACTCCGCTGCATCCGTTTTTCCGCGCTGCTTTGCATGCGTTGATGAAGAAGCGCGGCATTAGTGCTGATGAATGCTACGATTACCTGGTGAAGAACATGCTGCCTAAGTATGATGGGCATGGTGTGGCTGCTATTGATGCGACGGCTGATCTGGCAGATGTGATTGCTGGCATGTCTGAGAAACAGCAGCTTTCCATTTATAAGATTGAGCATGAGGCCTTGGCTACTACACCTTCCAGCTGGGCGGTGAAGCTTGACGAACTCGTGCAGAAGCAGCAGGAGGCTTTGCAGTCAGATTCTGCCCGTCAGCAGTTCCTGGAGAACATGTTTGTGGCTCATATCAGGAATGGTGACGGCACGACCTTTGGCCAGTTGCTGGAATGGGCTGTCAAAACCTATGTTGCTACTGAGGAAGGCAGCAAGATTTTCAACAAGGCCTTTGCCAAGGCGGCTGAATCCACCGGCGATGCCTCCACTGGCGGCGAGTCTGCCGAAGCCCGTAACAAGAAAATGGCTGATGCCTATACCAAGGCTATCGTGGCTGCCGAACAGGCTCGTTCCGGCCCCGCCTTCATGGCGCTCACCAAGGGGGCCCTGGCTATTTCCAAGCCTGATTACAAGGCTGGGCCTTTGCAGAAGATGGGTGAGCTTCAGGGTAAGCCTGCGGCGGCCTCGCTCTTCCGCATTTCAACAACCAGCCAGTATGATGCTCCGGTGCTGCACGCCGCTATCATGACCCCAGAGGGTGGTAAGTGCCATACCTCAAAGGAGCAGACGCCGACCTTCATTGTTGAATTGAAGAAACCGGGGCATACAACGGGTTGCATCATCCGCAAGACGGATGGCAATGAAGGCCGTATGAAGAAGGCTGTGGTTTCAACTAGTGAAGATGGCGCCACCTGGTTCAAGCGTGCCGAGATTAATGACATGCCCAAGGAATGGGTTGCCAAGTTCCCGGATGGTACGCGGGCTAAATGGGTGAAGTTGGAGTTTGAAAACGTAAACCCTGACTTTGCTCATATTTCTCACTTTGTTGTTTTCTCCCGTTAACGTATAATAGATACTGTTATGAAAAAAGTTCTGATACTTCTTATTCTGCTGGGCATTGTAGGCGGCGGATTATATTACTATGACCCCGGTCTGCTCGGGCTCGACGCCCCGGCCAAGGTCACGAAGAAGAAAGGGAAGAAGAAAGGGAAGAAGAAAAAGAAGGTTGCCAAATCGGCAAAGAAATCCGAGTCTGCTCCCCAGGAGGTTGCGGAAAAGTCTGAAAAGGCTGAAAAGGCTGCTGCCGCTGCTGAGGAAGAGGAGGAGATTCAGGTCGAGCCTGCTGCCAGTCCGCTGGCATTCCTTGAAAATTTTGAAGCCCGTTCCAAAGCGAAAGCTGAGGGGCGTCCCAGCCTTATCATCTGGTATGGTTCTGACTGGATGCCCGATGCCGGCAAAATTGTCAAGGAATGGAATAAGCTGGAGAAGAAGAATCTCCCGCTGGTTCTCGGTCAGATTGATGAGCAGGTGGGGGCTGTGCCTGAGTTGAGTAAGCGCGAGAAGCTGCTGCCGGTCGGTGCGTTCTTTGACTTGCCGGTGGCTGTGCTCCTGGCGCCGGATGATACCTTGCTTGCCATTTATACGGGTAAGACGGTCAAGAGTGCCGCTGCTATGGAAAAAGCAGTGAAGCGCTCTCTGGAGCGCATGCCCAAGTATATGGCTCTTGTGGATAAGGCCCGCAATACTGATGGTATTGATGGCGCCAAGGCAGCCGCTGCCGCATTGTCGATGATGCCGTATACAGATGCTATGCGGAATCACCAGCTGAAGGATATTCTGAAGCGGAAGGACCCCGACAACAAGACGATGAGCCGTTATCTCTACTGCATGGACCACATGGGCATGTATGATGAGATTAATGCCGTGCTGAATGGCGGTAAGGGTGCAGATGCTCAGTTCAAGGGGAATGACCGCAAGTTTGATGATGCCATTAAGTTTGTTCAGAAGGTCATGAAATCCCAGAAGCTGAACACAACTCTTGAGCAGCAGTGGTATTCAGGCCTGGCTTATGTCTACCGTGAGCAATACGGCGTGGCGAAGGATGCCGGTGTGCGTAAGAAATTGGTGGATACTTACCGGAAGGTGGTTGATATTGACTCTGAAAGTGAGTATGGTAAAGGTGCCCGCCGCTGGGCTGATTACTGGGATGAATCTGTTCCTTACGTGTTCGACCAGCCGTTTTATGACAGCGGTGATATGACGGTCGGCTTTGAGAAGGAGTGGCGCGTCAATGTCAGCAAGCATGTTAAAGGCCCCGGTTCTTATTCATTTACTCTGAATCCCGTCAAAACAGGGCGCATGACTTCTAAAGGGTTCCAGCTCTTTGCCAATGGTAAGCATGTATGCGATGCTGATGTGCCGGCTGACAAGGATACCAAGAGTGTGACCTTTAATGTACCCCGTGCCCTGAAGGGTAAGGTAGAGGTGCGTTTCAAGGTGCAGTGCTTTGATGGCTGGTTCGCCTGCGCTGGTGAAATGGTCATGCAGAAGAATTGATTCTCTGTTTCAAGTGCCTTTTCAGGTGGTTATCCGGTTCTGCGGATAACCGCTTGTTTTTTAGTCAGCGCTGTTATGTCCGTATGCCGGGAACAAGAAAGCGTGCATGGGAAATTGTTCCCGATGCACGCCTGGCTGGATGCTGATTGAGTCAGCGGCTGTTCTTAGATTTCAATGTACTTGGCCTTGGGGAAGTTGCAGAGCGGGCAGCGCTCCGGCTCTGTGCCTTCGGCAAAGGTGTCACCGCAGAGCGGGCACACGTAGTACTTGGCGGGCAGATCCAGCTTCTCTCCGGCTTCAAGCTGAGCCAGGGCCTTGCTGTACAGGTCGGCGTGTTCCTTTTCCGCCTCGTTTGCCCAGGTGAAGCTGCGAACGGCATCACTGTTGCCTTCTTCCTGAGCCAGCGCAATCATGGGCGGATACATGTCGGTGAATTCGTAGGTTTCACCGGCAATGGCGTCACGCAGGTTTTCTGCAGTTGTGCCCACTTCAATGTGCATCTCCACGTTGATGGGGGCTTCGCCCATCTTCACCAGAACCTTGTTGTGGTTGGTGGCGTGAATGCGCTCTGCACGGCTTGCTGCTGCAAAGAGTTTTTCAATGAGCGGGTAGCCTTCCTGTGCGGCGCGGGTTGCATAGGCTGCATACTTGGCACTTGCGGTGCTTTCGCCGATAATGGCTGTCTTCAGATTGTCGATTGTTGTCATGACCGTAGTATAGTCTATTTTAGAATTATTACAAGAAAAATATGCGATGAATTGAAAAATACTCTATTTGGGGGAAGATATCAACCAAGAGCAGCAATGATGGCATCACCCATACCGCGGGTGCCGACGCGGATTTCGCCTTCAGCTCCGGTTGCGAGGTCGCCCGTGCGGTAACCAGCGGCAATGACCTTTCTGACGGCAGCGTCAACGGCGTCAGCGGCAGCGGTTTCCTTGCAGGTGTAGCGCAGCAGCATGGCCATGGAGAGGATCTGGGCAATGGGGTTGGCGATACCGAGACCCGCGATGTCGGGGGCAGAGCCGCCGGAGGGTTCGTAAAGGCCGAAGAACGTGTTGCTGCCGTGGCTGAGAGAGGCGCTGGGAAGCATACCCAGAGAACCGCAGACAATGGCCATTTCGTCCGTGAGGATATCACCGAAGGTGTTTTCCGTGACCATGACGTCAAACTGCTTCGGGTTGCGGACAAGCTGCATGGCGGCGTTGTCCACATACATGTGGGTGAGTTCCACATCAGGGTACTCCGGGGCGATGGCGTTCATGACATCGCGCCACATGACGGAAGAAGCCAGCACATTGGCCTTATCAACGCTGCAGAGCTTCTTATTGCGACCGCGGGCGGCTTCGAAGGCAACGCGGGCAATGCGCTCCACTTCGCTCTTCTTGTAGATGAGGGTGTCCAGACCAATGGTTTCGCCATCGCGTTCGCCGTAGAATTTGGGCTCACCGAAATACATACCGCCGGTGAGTTCACGCACGCAGAGAATATCAAACCCGCCGGGGATGAGGGAATTCTTTACCGGGGAAGCATCCACCAGCTCCGGCAGGCAAATACCGGGGCGCAGGTTGGCAAAAAGGGAGAAATGCTTTCTGAGGGGAAGCAGAGCGCCGCGTTCCGGGCGTTCGTCGGGGGGCAGGGAATCCCATTTGGGACCGCCGACAGAACCAAAGAGAATGGCATCAGCTGCTTCGCAGGCAGCCAGTGTTTCAGCGGGCAGCGCCTTGCCGCAGTTATCGATACCGGCGCCACCTACGTAGCATTCGGTGCGTTCGGTGGTAAAGCCGAATTTCTGTTCAACGGCATCCAGCACGCGGAGTGCTTCTGCCATAACTTCGGGACCGATACCATCGCCCGCCAGAACTGCAATTTTGTAGGTATTCATGTACAGCGGTGATGATACACCCTGAGCCGTACAGTGTCAATTTTGAATACTGGCTGTAATTCTTATTGGAAGCAGCTGCGGGGGAAGTGCAAGGGCTCAGAGATGAATGGCGTGCTGAGTTCATCTGTGCCGAATATCCGCAGGGTCATCGCTACGGGGGGCGTTTCAAATTCCTGATACCCGCTTGTAGAGAAAACCGCACCGGGCGTCAGCACGGCGTGGTCATTGAACACGCCGGAAGCCTCAATGATCCGGGTGTTGCCATTGCGTTCCCTCAGGGTCCACTTCCGCCCCTGGAGCCTGATGGGGCGTTTGCCGGTGTTGCAGATGCAGATTCTGAAGAGGGCGCGGTAGGCGGGTCTGGGGAGCCTGAGCGCCTGGATTCCGGCTACAATGAGCCTGAGTTCCAGCGCCGGGTTGACCGGTAGGGTGGTGGTGGAATCAATGCTCATGACCCGCGCCTACGGCTATGGTGGAAATGCGGTAGGCGGTTTCCTTGATGCTGCGCACTTTTTCCGGTGTGGGGGCGTCGTCCTGCTGCAGGGTCATCTGGGTGACGAGCTGGTTGAGCAGGCCTCTGAGCAGTTCCACGCGGAGTCGTTTGGCAGTGCGGGGGTGCAGCCCTTCCAGGATTTCGCTGAAATAGGCGGGGGCATCAGGGTAGAAAATGGCAATGGCCTGGGCGGTATCGAATCGGTTTTCAATGGCAGCAGCAGCGGCTTCCAAGGCGCGCACCCAGCCGCCGAGAGCCAGCAGGTGGGCCAGGTCCGGATCCCGGAGCGCGGTCAATTCCTCGTTAACGGCGCCCTGGGTGCTGGTCAGGATGCGTTTGAATTCCTCCAGTTGTCCCTTTTCAGCATGTTCAAGGAGGCTGGCGGAGTAGGTGTTCATCTTTTCACCGACGCCGATGGCTTTGCCATACCGGGAAAGGTCCAGCGCAATGGGCTTGATGTCGTTCATGTGCCCGCTGCGCACGGCGATGAAACCGTCTGCAAGCAGGTAGCCCATTTCAAGGGAAAGCTTTCCGGCGTCAAGGGGGAGCTGCTCCGGGCGTTTGCGTAGAACATACTCCTCAGGAATGGAGGGCAGGTTATCCAGCTGGGTGAAAATCTTGCTGATGGAGGGAGCCGTGTACACGTTGATACCCAGTTCCTGGTTGGAGTGGGATTCGTCAAGCAGGGCGTCATCCCGGAACATGGCCGGAACTTCACCATGCTTTCGATCTTCATCCTGCAGATTACCATATTCCGGTATGCCATCGGATGCAGTGTCTATGGCTTCCATGCCCATTTCATAATCTGCCTGGGCTTGTAACTGCGGCAGACTCAGAGCCATGGTGATGAACAGGGGGAGTATGGAAAGCTTTTTCATCATATAGACGGAGTGGTTAATTTAGGCTTGACTCCATACATAGTTTACATTACTATCGCCGCGCGTCAAGAATCCGCTGGGATGCTGACGCAGAAACCCACCTGGATGAGCGTTTCGATGCGCGTGTCAGTGGTGGGTGTAGAATCTTCGTCTCGCGTTCAAATTATGGTATTCTCTGAAAACTGGTTTGATATTCTTTGGTTGTGTGCATATTTCCTGGTGTTGCTGGGTATGTCTGGTTATGGTGCCCACCGTTTGTTGATGGTGCTGCTTTATATTAAACACCGTAAGGATATTCCTCAGCCCAAGGGGCAGTGGGATGAATGGCCAGCGGTGACGATTCAGCTGCCCATGTTCAATGAAAAGTTTGTGGTGGAAGGCCTGCTCAAGAAGGTGACCGCCATTGATTATCCGAAGGATAAACTGGAGATTCAGATTTTGGATGATTCAACGGATGATACCTATGACCTGTGCATGCAGCAGGTGGAGTATTACCGCGCTCAGGGGTTCGACATTGTGTGTCTGCACCGCACGGACCGCACTGGTTTCAAGGCTGGTGCGCTGGAGGCTGCCGATGCTGTGGCCAAGGGGGAATTCCTTCTGGTGCTGGATGCTGATTTCCGTCCTGAGCCGGATATCCTGAAGGTCTGTGTACCTTACTTCACAGATCCTGATGTGGGCGTGGTGCAGACGCGCTGGGCTCATATTAACCGCAATTACAATCTGCTGACCCGCCTGCAGAGCATCTTCCTGGATGGCCATTTCGCGCTCGAACAGACTTGCCGTAACCGCTCTGGCCGCTTCTTCACCTTCAATGGTACGGCTGGTATGTGGCGCAAGAGTACCATCGTGGATGCCGGTGGTTGGGAGCATGATACCATTACTGAGGATATGGACCTTTCCTACCGCGCCCAGATGAAAGGCTGGCGCTTTGTCTACCTGAATGACTACGAAACCCCCGCTGAGCTGCCGGTGGATATGGACGGCTTCAAGGCTCAGCAGCACCGCTGGACCAAGGGTGGTATTCAGGTGTGCCAGAAGATGCTGCTGGATATCTGGCGCTCCAAGGCACCGTTCAAGGCTAAGATGGAGGCTACGACTCATCTGACCTGTAACTATGCCTACCTGGCCCTTATTCTTCTTTGTTTCCTGATGATGCCCGTGTGTACCGGGGTGGTGACTCCTACCGGTGACTGGGCGTGGGACCAGTGGCAGATGCTGCTGTTGACGTTCACTTTGTTTTTCTTCGCAACCGTCACGGTTTGTATTTTCTATGTAACCGCAGAAATGATAGTGCGTCCGCGCCGGTGGTACATGGTATTCCCGTTGATTATACCGCTGCTGGCGTTGGGTGTTGGCATGGCGGTGAATAATGCCAAGGCTGTGCTGGAGGCTGTGTTTGGTCAGCAGAGTGAATTCGTTCGCACTCCCAAGTTCGGTGAATCTGAGCAGGGTTCTCTTTCCATTGAGCGGCGTGCCAAGGGGTACAAAGCTATAAAATCTGTTCTGGTGCCACTCTTGGAGCTTGTATTCGCGCTCTTTTTCGGGTATGTTGAGTATATAAACTTTATTCACGAGGATTACGTGACCTTTGTGCTGATGACTCCGTTCCTGGGATTCTTCTACACCAGTATGGCATCCATTGCCCGCCTGGTGGATGGGGCGGTGCAGAAACGCAGGACCGTAGCTAATGCGTGACCGGGTAAAATACACCGCCTGATAATTTTTCTCTTCTTATGAGCAAGAAAATGAGTTTTTACATAAAGAGCTGCTTGTTTGCAGGCCTGTGCGCCGTGCTGACATCCTGCCACCTGTACCGCGGGCAGAAACAGCTTTATGCGGAGGATATTCCCCCGCGTGCGGTGGTGCGGGATGGCGTGGCTGTCACGCTGTGCGACCAGAAGCTGACTCTTTTCAAGGGGGGCAAGAAGGTGAAGGATTACAGCATCAGCTCCTCCAAATTCGGTATAGGAAACAAGAACGGCAGTAACTGCACGCCGCTGGGTATTCATGCCGTTTCTCAGAAAAATGGCGAAGGCCAGCCCCAGGGTATGGTGTTCAAGGGGTGCAAGCCCACCGGTGAGGTAGTGGACGTTGATGCCGCCGGTCGTGACCCCGTGGTGACTCGAGTGATTCAGCTTGCCGGTATGGAAAAGGGGAATTCTTCCACCCACCGCCGCCGTATCTATATTCACGGCACACCGGAGGAGCGCTTCATCGGTCGCCCTGCTTCCTACGGCTGCATCCGCATGAAGAGTGATGATGTGGTGGATTTGTTCAGCCGGGTTCACCGAGGCATGCCTGTGGCCATTGAAAGCTGCACGCAGGAAACATATATGAAGGCGGGGCAGGACCTTACCATGGGCAGTGTGCTGATTCCTAAGGAAACGGTGGCTAAATTGCCGGTGGATGGATTGCGCCCCACGTACCGCTACCGCTCCAGGGAATCCCGCGAATGGGGTCGGCGGAGCATGGCATCGCGTTTCAAGAAACGCACGGTGCGGGGGAAGTCAACCCGGAGACTGGCCTTGCGCAAACGTTCCAATTAATTTTTCATTTTTCAAAGACTGCCTGCGGGCAGTCTTTGTTGCTGCAATGATTATCCTTGCTCATGGGCAGTTAATGTGCTACGATGCCTGCAGCATGAAAATAGCCGTTATCGGAAAAGGTGGGCGCGAGCAGGCTCTCGTAGAGACTCTGGCCGCCAGCCCGTGTAAGCCCCAGCTCTTCACGTTCCCGGGGAGCGATGCCATCTGCCGCACTGCAACCCGCATTGAGGTGGATAGTTTTGATGCCTTGATTCAGTGGATGGTGGATAACCAGATTGATCTCTGCGTAGCTGGTGAGGAAAGTTACCTGGTGAAGGAAGATGGTCTGGCTAACCGCTGTGCGGCTGCCGGCATTCCGTGCTGGGGGCCTCAGAAAGAAAGTGCCCAGCTCGAGGCCTCCAAGGAATTTGCCAAGAATTTCCTGCTGCGTCACCATATTCCCACTGGTATGGCCACTGCCGTGGAGAGTTATGATGAGGCCATTGCTGCCATCAATGGTCAGTATCCTACGGTGCTGAAGTTTGACGGTCTTGCCGCAGGTAAGGGCGTGGCCGTGTGCCCGGATGCTGCCAGTGCTGAGGAGTTCCTCAATGAGGTCTTCATTCAGAAGCGCTTTGGTGAGGGTCGTATGCTGGTGGAGGAATTCCTGACTGGCCCGGAAATCTCCATCTTTGGTGCCATTTGTGATGATAAGTACCTCATTCTCTGCCCGGCTCGTGACTACAGGCGCCTGGAGGTGGGGGATGCCGGTCCCAACACCGGTGGTATGGGTGCTGTGGCTTCCCGCCAGCTGGCTTCTCCTGAGCTGCTGAAGACGATTGAGGAGACGATAGTGGCGCCTACCGTTAAGGGGCTGCAGGCTGATGGTCTGCCGTACCGCGGTTTCCTGTATTTCGGTCTGATGTTGACCCCGCAGGGACCCAAGGTGATTGAGTATAACTGCCGCTTTGGTGACCCTGAGTGTGAGGCTGTGATGCCCTTGCTGCAGGGGGATCTGGCTACGTTCTGCCTGAATGGTGCCAAGGGTGAATTTACCCCGGACCTGATTTCCTTTGACGAAGGTTGGAGCATTTGCTGCATTCTTGCCAGTGCCGGGTATCCTGCCAGCTCTCATAGCGGGGATGTTATCTCCGGTCTGGAGGATTGCGAGGCTCGCGTGTTCCATTGCGGTACCAAGCTTACGCCTGAAGGCTGGGTGACAGCTGGTGGTCGTGTGCTTGCTATCGTGGCACAGGGGGATACGCTTGATGCTGCCCGCACCCGCGCCCATGCCGAAGCTGCCAAGGTGGATTTTGCTGGTTCCCAGCGCCGTAGCGATATCGGCTACGCCAATATGTAATGGTTAACTGAATCAAATTCACCCCTCACCCCGGCAGCAACCGGAGGTGTGGGGTGGTTTAGTAATGATATGAATGAACAATCTGCAGAATTTCTGAGTGAGTATCTGGAAACACCTGCCCCCACAGGGCTGGAGATGGATGCTCAGCGCTTGTGGGCTGAATATATCAAGCCTTTTGTGAATGAGGTACAGTGCGATGCCTATGGCTCCACATGGGCTGTGCTGCAAGCTGCGGGGGAGAATGCACCGACTCTGATGCTGGATGCCCACGCTGATGAAATTGGGTTTTCGATTCGTTATATTGACGATAACGGATTTGCCCGCGTGGAGCGCGTGGGTGGCAGTGATGTGGCAATTGCCCGTGGCCGCCGCATCCGGTTTATCGGGACGGATGGTGAGGTTATCGGCATTACGGGCAATACGGCAATTCACCTGCGCGGTGGCGCGGTGGATGAGAAAGCCCCCAAGCTGCATGAACTTTATGTGGACTTCGGCTGCGATTCCCGCGAGGAGGTAGAGGCGCTCGGCCTGCGCGTTGGTTCTGTGGGGGTGTACTGTGATGGTCCGCTCATGCTGAATGAAGGGCGCCGCCTGGTCTGCCGCGCATTGGATGACCGCCTCTGCGGGTTTATTCTGGCAGAAGTGGCTCGCACGCTGGCAGAGCGGGGAATCAAGCCTGCATGGAATGTCGTGTTTGCTAACACGGTGCAGGAGGAAATCGGTTGTGTGGGTGCCGGTATGCTGGCCTTCCGCCTGCAGCCGGATGCTGCCATCTGCCTGGATGTGACGCACGCCACGGATTCTCCTGGTCTGGATAAGGGGCGTTATGGTGATGTGCGCCTGGGGCAGGGCGGTTGCCTGAGTTATGGCCCCGTGTGCCACCCGAATCTGAATGCGCGGCTGGAGCTGCTTTCCTTTGAGAAGGAAATCCCCATGCAGCGGGAAACGACCGGGCGTTCCACGGGAACGAACACAGACCAGGTGTATCGCTCCCGCAGCGGTGTGCCTGCCACGTGTTTCTCCCTGCCTCTGCGTTATATGCACAGCCCTGTGGAAACGGCTGATATGCGGGATGTGCAGAGCTGTGTGGAGCTGTTAGTTGCGTTTATTGCATCGCTGAGCCCGGAGGATGATTTCCGCCATAAGCTCTGATGGTTATAAGCGAATCTGCTCTTTGAAACAATGGCACGCGCGTTCCTCGTGGGCGGCGTGCCGTTTTTTTGCGGTTATGTTCAACTTTTTGCTTGCTTTCTCTGCTTGACATGGTACTCTGTGGAGAGTAAGGCATTTCACCTTTGATAGAATATACAAGCGTATGAAAAAACTCTTTCTCCCCCTTCTGGCGGCTTTGGGTATGACCCTTGGTTTCACGCTGACATCCTGCGGTGGCGGCGGCGGTTCTAAGGATATTCTGGTTAACCTTTCCGGTGCTGAGATTCTTATTTCTAGCCCTGTTTTCTTCGACCTGAAGGTTGGTAACCGTTATGCCGGCAATATGTTCGAAGCTGAGTATCAGTACTCCGGCTACTCCGATTCCTGCTACCTGACAACTTCCAAGTATGAGTCTGGTGACCAGCCTGTGGTGACGGTGCAGATGAGCTTTGCAGAGGAGGATGCCCTGCAGAACCTGAAGTCCTGGTTCGGCTTTACTCCTTACGATGGTTACATTGCCGTGCGTGAACCGATTACTCTGGAATTCACGTTCACCGATACTGATAACGGTTTTGTATACTTCAGCGGCAAGATTGACCGCTATTCCACGAGTGGTCAGTCCGCTCTGGATGGTACCATGGACCTTGCAACGGGTGAGTACGTGGATGCCGATGCCCAGGATGACGAGGAAGATATGGATGGCGAGGCTGATGATGAAGGTGTTGTGACGCCTGAGAACACGCTCAAGCCCGCTACCGAATTCACCCACCGCGGCACGAGCAAGATTTTCACTGGCGCTAGATAATATAGCCCGGAAGATTTGATTTATATCCCCCTTGGAGCAACGGCTCCAAGGGGGATAGTGGTCTGGAGGCAAACACAAAAAGGCGGCTGCCCGCAGACAGCCTCCTTTTGTGTTGCTTTGTTGAGAAGAGGGTTATTTGGAAACGTTGAAGCGGAATTCGATTACATCGCCATCCTGCACTTCGTATTCCTTGCCCTCAATGCGGAGCTTGGCTTGCTCCTTGGCCTTGGCCATGGAGCCGCATGCAACCAGGTCCTCGTAGGCAACGACCTGAGCGGCAATGAAGCCGCGTTCGAAGTCTGTGTGAATCACACCGGCGGCGCGGGGGGCTTTATCACCGGCGTGGATGGTCCAGGCGCGGGTTTCCTTGACGCCGGTGGTAATGTATGTGCGCAGGCCGAGAAGGTGGTAGACAGCGCGGATGAGATCGCTCACGCCGGAGTCGTCCACGCCGATGTCGTTGAGGTATTCGCGGGCTTCTTCAGGGTCGAGCTCGGAGAGTTCCTCCTCGATGCGGGCGGAGATGACGATAGCCTCAGCATTGTGATGCTCGGCTACATACTTGCGCACGGCGGCAACGTAGGGGTGGGCATCGGGGTTTTTGACGGCGTCCGCCAGTTCTTCCTCGCTCACGTTACAGGCGAAAATGCTCTTCTTATCGGAGAGAAGGAAGAAGCTGCGGAGGAGCTTGCGTTCTTCCTCACTCAGTTCCAGGGTAATGGCGGGGTTGCCGGCATCCAGGTGGGGTAGGAGCTTTTCAATGAGGGCAACTTCAGCCTTGGCTTCCTTATCGCCGCCGCGGGCTTTCTTGATGCGGCTTTCCTTGCGTTTTTCCATAGCGGCGAGGTCAGCCAGAATCAGTTCAGCGTTGATGATTTCGATATCGCGGACCGGGTCAACGGAACCCAGCTCGTGGATGATGTCATCATTTTCGAAGCAGCGCACCACCTGCACGATGGCGTCAGTCTCGCGGATGTTGGAAAGGAACTTGTTACCAAGACCGGCGCCTTCTGCGGCGCCCTTTACCAGACCGGCGATATCAACGAATTCAATGGCGGTAGGAACAATGCGCTCACACTTGCTCATTTCAGCCAGCACGGCCAGGCGTGCATCCGGCACTTCCACCATGCCCACGTTGGGGTCAATGGTGCAGAAGGGGTAGTTGGCTGCCTCTGCCTTGCGGGAACGGGTGACAGCGTTAAAGAGTGTTGATTTACCTACATTCGGGAGACCTACAATACCTGCCTGTAACATAACGCGGCAATTCTACACTAACAAGCTTGATTGGAAAAGCCTAAACTATGCCATTTTCCAGAATGCGGAGCATTTCACTGGTGCTTGTGCAGCGGCGCAAGGAGTATTCCTGCTCAGCGGAGAAATCCGGGTAGCAGAACGCCAGGTATTTCTTCATGCGGTTGCAGTGCCCTTTTTCGGTGCGTTTATGGAGCAGGACCCTGCCTGTTTCCTCCATGAGGATGGCATAGTACTGCCGCATTTCCTCCTGGGTGGGTGGCGGACCGCCTTTCAGTTCGCGGAAGAGGTAGGGGTTGCGCACGGCACCTCTGCCCAGCATGACCCCGGCGGCTCCTGTGGCGGCCAGGCATTGCCTGACTTGTTCGGTTGTGTTCAAATCCCCATTGGCCAGAACCGGGCAGATAAGGTGGCTGACCGCCTGGCTTACATAGCTGAAATCCGGGGTTCCGCCGTACAGCTGCCGGCGGGTTCGGGCATGTATGCCTGCTTCATCAGGATTGGCTTCATGCAGGCATTCCAGAATGCGCGGGAATTCCTGCGGTGCATTTTCCCACCCAAGGCGGCATTTCACGCTGAATGAGCCGATGGGAAGGGCGGTCCGGAGTGCATTCAGGATGCGGCTGAACCTGGGAATGTCGCGGAGCAGACCGGCACCGGCGCCGTGCCGGTTCACCAGGGGCGAGGGACAGCCTGCATTCAGGTTGATGCCGGCTACTCCTGGCCGGTTGAGCAGCATTTCGGCATCTCGCAGCAGGGGCTTTTCCTCGCTTCCTGCCAGTTGGGCGAGTACGGGGATGCCTGTCTCGTTCTCATCGATGCAACGCAGATTGGCCTCTGCCAGGGCGCAGGTGGTCGGCGTGCTGCGAAAATAGGCGGTTACGAAAAAATCCGGCAGTGAGTGAATGCGGTGCAGGGTTCTCATGAAGGCGATATCGGTGACGTCCTGCATGGGGGCCAGTGCCAGTTTCATGCGCCTATGCTAACATGCTGAACGCGCGCTGGCAAGTCACACGGCGGTCTTTTCTGTGAAAATATTGAATCTATACTGGAATGGACTTGACAAATACGTCATAAGTGTGCATAAATCACTCATCTGGTGCCAGGCCGTGCCGCGCCGGGAGTCTGTGTATGTCCCTCTGGAAAATGAAACGATATCTCATCCTCTTTGCCGCTGTTTCCTCGATTTTGACCTCCTGTCTGAATTCGCCTAATGATTTGGCGCAGATGGCAACGGGGTATGCATTTGCCCGCGAGAAGATGAAGATGAATGTGACTGAATCCGTGAGTACGGGTGAGTGGGATGTGCCCGCAGGGCTGGATGGCGAGCGGCGCATCATCATTGATACTGAGTTGCAGCGCGCCTATTACAAGATTAACGGTCGCCAGGTGGGCTGGAGTACCATTTCCTCCGGTAAGGCGGGCAAGGATACACCGAAAGGGGTTTTCCCCATCATAGCCAAGGATGAGGATCATATTTCCTCCACATACGGCAGCGTGGTCGATGCCGATGGTAATACTCTTATTGATAACTATACCAAAGGTGAGCCGATGCCGCCCGGTGGTATTTACAAGGGGGCTCCCATGACGTATGGTATGCAGCTGACATGGGGCGGTATCTGGATGCATGAAGGTCTTGTGACGTCTGCGCCGGAAAGCCATGGTTGCATCAGACTGCCGCGTCGTATGGCCAAGATTTTCTTTGAAAATACACCGGTTGGAACACCGGTTGAGATTAAGTGATATGAACGCTTTCTGCAAGAAGACACTTAGTGCTGGCGCGATGCTGGCTGTGTTGGGGAGTCTGCTGGTATCATGTGCCCAGCAGCAGAACCATGTGGCTGTGACTCCTGTTCTGCAGGAGAAGACTCCGTACGAGAAGTTTGTGCTGCGCAGCAAGAAATATCCGACGGTGATGGAGGTTTATCTGGATGATGCCCTGCTGGCGCAGGCGAATCCCAAGAGCCCGATTGTCATCTGCCTGAGTCAGCAGCGCGGGCGTTTGTATGTGGGTGACCAGGTGGCGGCAGACTGGCCGGTTTCTACCGGTGCAGATACTCACCCGACTCCTACCGGGCGTTTCAAGGTACGTTTGAAAAAGAAGGAGCATGCCTCCAATCGCTACGGGAAGATGTATAATGCCAAGGGTAAGTGCATTAATGATAATGCGGATGCCTTTACGGAACAGGTGCCTGAAGGCGGGCGCTTTGTGGGGTCTGCCATGCCGAACTGGATGCGTCTTACTTCTGATGGCGTAGGGATGCACACGGGCAGAGTGCGCGCCGGTATGCGCCTTTCCCATGGCTGTATCCGCCTGCCGCATGTTGTGGCCTGCATGTTGTTCGATATTGTTGAATTAGGAACGCCTGTGTCCATTGTAGAGGATATCGAGCCGAATTATCCAGTGGCAGAGATCATGGCGCAGCGGGAAATTGCAGCTGCTGAGGCTGCGCATGAAGCCCAGCCTGAGGAGCTGCCGGAGGATGCGCAGTAAGGCGGTCTGGCATTCGGGCTTGACCCGGGCAGCGTGTCGGTGTACATTAACGACATGCTGAACAGAGAATTACTTGAACGTTGCAGTAATGCGAGTGGAGTTTCCGGTTTTGAGGAACCGGTGCGGGCGCTCATTGCCGGTGAGTTGCAGGATTGCTGTGATATTGTGGAAACGGTGGCTGGTAATATCGTCTGCCAGCTGAAAGGAAGCGGGGAGGGACCGGTAGTGTCCCTTCTGGCGCACATGGATGAGGTTGGTTTCATGGTGCAGGGAATCACGCCGGATGGTTTTTTGTTGATTGTGCCGCTGGGGGGATGGTGGAACCACACTCTGCCTAGCCAGCGCGTGATTGTTCATACGCGGGATGGTCGCCGCATTCCCGGGCAGATTGGGACCCGCCCGCCGCATTTGCTGCCGGAATCCCAGCGGAACCAGGTAATGGGGAATGATTCTCTGTTTATTGATATTGGTGCATCCAGCGCGGAGGAGGTGAGCGCCTGCGGCATACGCATTGGCTGCGCGGTGTCTCCGGACGTGACGATGCAACCGCTGGAGGTTCCGCACCGTTGGATGGGTAAGGCGTTTGATAACCGGGCTGGTGTGTATTGCATGATTGAAGTCATGCGCCGCCTTGCCGGTGAGCAGCTGGATTGCACCCTTCAGGCAATCGGTACGGTGCAGGAGGAGGTGGGAACCCGCGGTGCCCGCGCATTGGAACAGACGCCTGACCTGGCTATTGTTCTGGAAGGACCGCCGGCTGATGATACCTATGGCCAGAGCGGCATCTGCCGCCAGGGTGTACTTGGAAAGGGCGTGCAGGTCCGTTTGTATGACCCCACCAATATCACGCCGCCTGCATTGGCTGACATGGTGTTGGACCTGGCGGAACGCGAGGGGATTGCCTGCCAGCCTACGGTGCGCCGCACGGGCGGGACGGATGCTGCCGCGGCCTACCCGCATTGGTACGGTTGCCCGGCTATAGTGCTGGGGGTTCCGGTTCGCTACATTCATTCTCACAATGGGATTCTGGATGACCGTGACCTGGAATCCTGCATTGAGCTGACATGTGCCCTAGTGCGCAGCGTGAGTAAATGAGCAGCGCTTCCCGAAGAGCGGAATGGGTGGATTGCTCCCGCCTGCTGGCCATGTTTTTCATCGTCTGGCTGCATGCTGATGCTGCGCCGGGCTGGGTGGGGAAGGTGGTAGGTGGAGCTATTGCTCTGTTCTTTCTGTTGTCCGGGTATTTCTTGCCGGGGGTGGCAGCCAGGGTTGTGGAGCGCACCTGGCGGCTTGCCTGGGCATGGGTGCTGTGGTCATTGTTGAGTGTCTTGTTTCTTCTGGTGGCAAAACCCTGGGTTGAAATCTCATGGGAGCGCGTGGTCGGCTGGGGCGTGGCTGCGTATAATACGCCGCTTTGGTTTCTGAAGACTCTGGTGGCATACCATCTCGTGGTTGCCGGGTTGATGGCGATGCGGCTTCTGCCCCGCTATTCCTGGGTGCTGGCGGTGTTTCTGGCTTTGTGCAGTTACACTACGTCACCCTCCCAGCACTTGAGCGTGCGGTTCGATTATTTGTGGATTTTTCTGCTGGGTTTTGCTTCAAAACGGGTGGCGTTGAATGCCATCCGGGAATATGCAGTGAAAAACTGGTGGATGCTGCTGCTTGTCATCGTGGGGGCTTTCATGCAGCCGGAGTGCCTGGAGGAATATGCAGAAGAGGTTTCTGCATCGTGGCGGCATTGCAACCTCCCCATCAAGAGCCTGGCATTCATGGCGTCGTTTCTTCTGGGTGGCGTGCTGCTGAGTGAATGGTTTCCGCGGTTGACCCGGTGGCTGGCAGCCAGTGGCTGCTGCATGATGTTTATCTACGCCGGGCATTCATACCTGTTAGCGCCCATATACCAGTGGAAGGGGGTGCAATGGGGGTGGAATATCTGGGTGCCGGTGCTGGTGCTGCCTGTGATGACGCTGCTCGCGCGGGGGCTGGCGCGGTGGTGGCCCAGGGGTATGGCTTATCTTCAGGCGCAGCGTTGTAAGTGAAAGCGGTTGACCTGAGCTGAGAAAAGCGGTATGATATTCCCCGCATGTACGAGAAGCTCTATTCCCTCATACAACAGTGTGGCACGATTGGTGTCACGTCTCATTTCAGACCGGATGGTGATGCCATTGGTTCAACGCTTGCGCTCGGGCTTGCTCTGCAATCCCTGGGCAAGAAGGTCTATATGTGGAATGAGGATGCTGTTCCAGCCCGTTATGCCTTTCTGCAAGGGGCTGAGCAGATAGCCCCCCTGCCTGAGGCGGTGCCGGCTGACCTTGACATGCTGATATGCGTGGACACGGGCGATTGGAAGCGCCTGGGTGACCGCTCTCAGAAGCTGTTTGCTGATTTTCCGTTGATTGTCAACATTGACCACCACGGTACCAATACCTGTTATGGGCATGTGCATGTGATTGAACCAGAAACGGCCGCCTGCGCCTATGTTCTTTTCAATGTGTTAAAGGCCTGGGGAGTGCAGCTCACCAGACCTGTGGCTGATGCGCTTTATGTAGGTATCAGCACGGATACGGGGTCGTTCCAGTATGGTAGTACGACGCCGGAGGTGATGCACGCCGCCGGTGAGTTGCTGGCTGCCGGGGTGGATGTGGCAGATGTGAACCGGCGCGTTTACCAGGAGGTGCCTTATTCTGCGTTGCTGATGCAGCGCGAGGTGCTTAACCACATGGTGGTGGATGAGCTGGGAATGCTGGCTCATTATTCCATGCCGGCTGGGCGCAAGGCAGAGCTGGGTGTGGGGCTGGAGGATACGAAGGACCTGGTGGATGTGGTGCGCGTGCTTCAGGGCGTGCGCGTTGCGGTGATTTTTGAAGATCTGGAGGATGGGCGCATCCGTGTTTCACTGCGGAGTAAGGATCCATCTGTGAATGTGGCTGCGGTGGCAGCCCAGTTTGGCGGTGGTGGGCATGCCATGGCTTCCGGTATTCGCATGGCCGGGCAGCTGGAGGATTGCCGCGAGCGCGTGTTGAATGCTATCAGAAAGGAGTTGAATCATGACTGAAGCCCCGAGTGGTGTGTTGCTGGTGGATAAAGATCCTGGCTTTACCTCGCATAATGCAGTGGCGTTGTGCCGCCGTATTCTGCAGACTAAGAAGGTGGGGCATTGCGGTACCCTTGATCCCATGGCAACCGGTATGCTCATTGTGGTGATTGGTAAGGCTACCAAGATGCAGGACTTGCTGATGTGTGAGGATAAGGTGTATACTGCAACGATGAAGCTGGGGGTGGAGACCAATAGCCAGGATGCCGATGGTGAGGTGGTTGCAGAAAAACCGACGGATGCCCTGACGGAAGAGGCGGTTCGAGCGGCCTTCGAGCATTTTAATGGCGAGTTTGACCAGGTTCCGCCTATGTATTCGGCGGTCAAGATTAACGGCGTTCCCTGCTATAAGCTGGCGCGCAAGGGTAAGGAGGTGGAGCGTAAGGCCCGTCATGTGGCCGTGCTGGGGTATGAGATTACGCGCATTGACCTGGTGGCGGCTGAGGTGGATTTCACTGTGCATTGCTCCAAGGGGTTCTATGTGCGCACGTATGCTCACGATATCGGGCAGTTCCTGGGCTGTGGTGCGCATCTGACGGCATTGCGGCGTATCCGCAGTGGTAAGTTTGATATTTCTGAGGCGGTAGATGTGCCCACGCTGAAGGCGGCAGGGCGCGATGAGTTGCTGGCGCGTCTCCTTCCGGTGGAAAAGGTACTGGCTGACCGGTCTTGATATGGTGGTGTTTCAATCCATTGATGAGCTTTCTGCCCTGACCGCACCGGTTCATTGGGCAATGGGTTTTTTCGATGGGGTTCACCGGGGGCACCGGCGGGTGATTGAATCGGCAGATACCCCGGGGTGCTTGCGTGGGGTGCTGACATTTGCAGAGCACCCGCTTGCGGTGCTGGCTCCTCATAAGCAACCCCGGTTGCTTACGCCTGTGCGGGAGCAGAAGCAGGCTTTGCTGGAGCAGCTGGGCGTGCAGGTGCTGCTGGAGCTGCCTTTTACCCCGGCGCTGGCTGCTACGAGTCCGCGGGCATTTCTGGATTCATTGCGCGCCTCTTGCCCGGTGGGTGGTTTTTCTGTGGGGGCTAACTGGCATTTTGGCAAGGGCGGCGCTGGTGATTCTGCTTTTGTGGAGGCTTACGCTGCGGAGTTTGGTATGCGGGCCTGTGTGCAGGAGATGGCTGAATATGGCGGTGCGCGGATATGTTCTACGCGTATCCGGGAGGCACTTGCTGCCGGTGATTTGCCGCTGACTCTGGATTTGCTGGGGCACCCGTTCTCGATTTGCGGTGAGGTGGAGCAGGGGCAGAAACTTGCTCGCACGCTGGGTTTCCCCACGGCTAATATGCGCGTGCATCCGAATGCGGCTCTGCCGCCTTCCGGTGTTTATGAGGTGCAGACGGTGGTGGAGGGCAGAGTGTGCCGCGGTGTGGCAAACCTGGGAATCCGGCCGACGATTGATGAGGCTCAGAAAGTGATGCGCCTGGAGACGCACCTGCTGAATTGGCAGGGGAATTTGTACGGGCGCAGAATGCAGGTGGAATTACTGCGTTTTCTGCGCCCGGAAAAGAAGTTTGGCTCTGTGGATGAGCTGCGCTCTCAGATTGAGGCTGATGTTCAGATGCTGTGATTGACGGCATATTGCTCACCGAGTTTATGTGAGGTGGCAATGGCGTTGGCAATATAGTTCAGCCCGTTTTCTACGGCTTGCTCCAATGGCTGCCCCTTGGCCAGGAATGCGGTGATGGCACTGGAAAGGGTGCAGCCTGTGCCGTGGGTGGAAATGCCTTCGGTGCGGGGGTGGCTCCAGCGCATGTTGGGCTTGCCGGGTTGCACCAGAAGATCGGTGCAGGTGCTGCCGCTTATGTGTCCTCCCTTGGCGAGGATGGCGCACTTGTAGCGCTGGCACAGAACTTCTGCCGCTGCTTCCAGCTCGTCTGTTGTGGTGATGGTGGCTGTGCCGGCAAGTTTGGCCAGTTCATCTCCATTCGGGGTGAGAATTGTGGTGCGCGGGAGGAGGACGTCCTCGTATACGGTGATGGCTTCCTGCAGGATAAGGGCTTCACCGGCGGTGGCTATCATGACTGGATCCACGACGATGGGGCCGTTAAAATCTGACAGGGCGTCTACGGTTGCCCGAACGATTTCCGAGGAATAGAGCATGCCGGTTTTGATGGCCTTGACCGGGAAGCTGCGCAGGCAGATGCGTACCTGGTCTGCCACGAAGGCGGGTTCCATGGCTACGATGCCTTCCACCAGTCCCGGTACTTCGCTCACTACGCATGTGACGGCGGTGAGGGGGTAGCAGCCGAGTGCAAACCCGGTTTTGAGGTCTGCCTGAAGGCCTGCTCCGGCGGAGCAGTCGGAGCCTGCTATGCTGAGGTAGACGGCTGTTTCCATGTCGGATTAACTGAATGCTTTCTCCAATGCAGAGGCTGCCTGAAGCAGACGGGTTTCCTGGAAGTGCGGTGCCAGTAACTGAATGCCCACAGGGTGGCTGCCGGCTTCTACCGGGCAGGGGATGGAGATGCCAGGCAGACCTGCCAGGTTGGCGGGAATGGTGTAAATGTCTGCCAGGTAGGTCTGCAAGGGGGTCATGCTGTCATCGTTCAAGCGGGGGGCGCTGGTGGGGGCTACGGGGCCGAGTATGAGGTCCACCTGATTAAAGGCGGCGGCAAAGTCACCGGCAACCAGGGAACGTACTTTCTGGGCCTTGGCGTAATAGGCATCATAGAACCCGCTGGAGAGTACATACGTGCCGAGGATGATGCGCCGCTTCACTTCCGAACCGAAGCCGTTTTCGCGGGTCTTGCTGTATAAATCGTCCAGACCGTTGGTGCCGGCGGCGCGGAATCCGTAGCGGATGCCGTCGAACCGGGAGAGGTTGGAGGAGGCTTCTGCGCAGGCAATGATATAATATGCAGCTACTACTGCTTCTGCGTGCGGAAGGGAAATTTCAACAATTTCGGCGCCGAGGTCAGTGAGCTTTTGCACGGCTTGCTGCAGAGCTGATGAAACGGCGGGGCTGTTGCCGCTGCTGAGATATTCCTTAGGCAGACCGATGCGCAGACCCTTGATGTCCTGTCCCAGTCCGGCTGTGAAGTCCTCAGTGCCGACGGTGGAGGAGGTGGAGTCCTTGGCGTCGTGTCCGCAAATGGCATTCAGGATAGTGGCGGCGTCTTCCACGTTCTGCGTGATGGGACCAATCTGGTCCAGTGATGAAGCGAAGGCTACCAGACCATATCGGGATACGCGGCCGTAGGTGGGTTTGATGCCGACTACACCGCAGTGAGAGGCGGGTTGGCGGATGGAGCCGCCGGTGTCTGACCCCAGGGCGGCAATGGCCATGCCCCCGGCTACTGCGGCTGCTGAACCACTGGAGGAACCACCAGGTACATGACCAGGGGCTGCCGGATTCTGCGTTTCTCCGAATGCGGAGTTCTGACCGTATGACCCCATGGCGAATTCATCCATGTTGGTGCGGCCGAAGGGGATGGCACCGGCTGCTGTCAGCTTGGTGACGGCGGTGGCATCGTACGGCGAGATGAAGTTTTCCAGCATGCGGGAGGCGCAGCGGGTGGGCTGCCCCAGCATGGCGATGTTGTCTTTCACGGCAATGGGAATGCCGCCCAGGGGCTTGCTGAGGTCTGCTTTGGCTGCTGCTGCCAGGGCTGCTTCTGTGTTCCAGGAAAGGTAGGCGTTAATGGCGGGGTTGCGTTCTTCCATGGAACGGGCGATCTCTGTCACCAGTTCAACCGGGGAGATGGCTCCGGTGGTGAGTTGGTTGCGCCAATGGGAAATGGTTCCGTTGAGCATATCAGGGAAAATGTGGGTTAGTGTGCGGATTCTACTACCTTGGGAACGCGGAATTGACCGTCTTCCTGTGCGGGTGCATTGGAAAGGGCTGCTTCATTGCTCAGGCTGATGCCGGGGGTGTCTTCACGAAGGGCATCATATACCGGCAGGGGGTGGTACATCGGGGCTACGTTGCTTGTGTCCCACTGGTCCAACTGCGCTACGTATGCCAGCACCTGGTTCAGGTCTTCAGAGAAACGGCTGGTTTCTTCTTCTGTGAGTTCGAGTTTTGCCAGTCTGGCGATGTAGGCTACATCGATGAGATTGTTATGTTCCATGGCGTGTGTGGAGAAAATCAGAAATGGGTGAGCAGATAGATGGTCAGGGCGTACAAGCCCCAGATGGAGAGAATCAGAATACCCAGCAGCGTGAGGTCTTTGAACAGGATATGACGCTGCTTGGGGGGCGCTCCGTGTATGGTCACATGTTTGCGGTGCATGCCGCGACGGCGTTCCAGCACGTCTTCCTGGGGACCCATGGTGTTGCTCGGGTACCGGCGTTGGTAATTTCGGTGTGTTTCCGGATCTCCGCCCTGGCGTATGTGGCGGCGCAGTTCAAGTTCGCGCAGTTTGTTGAAAGAGTTATTGTTGTGTGGCATGTCAGTTGCGGGGTTGGTTGGCGTGAATCATGAACGGGTGGCAAGAAGATAGATGCCCCAGGTAAGGAGCAGAAGACTGAATAAGGGCAGGTGGAAGAAGAAACCATGCGCCAGCTGGGCTTTGATGCTGTCCCAGTCAATTCTGGGTCTTTCATCCATCCCGGGTTTGTGCTGGAATATCCGCGTGTGGCGGTACCGGGAGCCGAGGGAATATGCTTCCTCAAAGTCGTTTTCGGCGCGTTCTAGTTTGGGCATGGCTTCGCGCAGCCGGTCGTGGAAGCCTTCTGTACTCCAGTTCTGGGGCTGCATGGAGGAGAGTATCTGCAGGTGCCGCTTCAGGCATTCGTTTACCTGCTTGACTTCGTTGAGTTCTCTCTCCATGGAGTCTTGTTCTTTCTCCAGCCGGCGAACGGCATTGTACAGCTTCACTCCTATCTCATTCAGGCTTTCATTGAACAGGACTTTCTTTTCGTTGCTTTCCTCCAGCTCCCGCCGCTGGGCTTCCCACTGCACTCTCTGTGCTTCATAAAATTCAGCCTGCTGCCGGGCTTGTTCTACTTGCTGCCTGACTTGCTCCGGAGAATGCATTTCTCCATCGGCTATGCGCGGGTTCAGCTCCATCTGGCGGTAGGTGCTGGGCTGTTGCTTCATCATGCTGGACGAGAAAAGAAAATTGTTTCGGAATGGTTAATCTCTTTAATGCTGTCTGCCGCAGCGGTATGTGGCGAAACGGCATTAAAAAAGGCAGAGGCGATTCTCGACTCTGCCGGGGGAGTGAATACGGGCGACGGGAATCGAACCCGTGTCTCATGCTTGGGAAGCACGCGTCCTACCATTGAACGACGCCCGCATGCGGTGTGCGCAGATGATACAGCATGTGGGGTGGCGTGTCAAGTCAAAAAGATTTTTTTTATAAAAATGCAGAATTATGCTTGCTATGGGGCGAGGTCTGTGCTAATGTCTCCTCACACAGCGCGGGTATAGCTTAATGGTAAAGCTCCAGCCTTCCAAGCTGATCATGCGGGTTCGATTCCCGCTACCCGCTTTCTTTGACAAAGGGACTTACGCGTATGAAAAAGGTTCTTACATTTATTTTGTTGGGTGGCTTCCTGGCAGCACCTGTTTTTTCTGAGGATGCGGCACTGTCAAAGGTGACTGCACTTGCGCAGGCTAAATCTGGCACTTCTGTTGATGCCTTGAGTTTGGCTGTGTATGAGGCTGTAAAGGCTCAGCCGGCTAAGGCGGTGGAGGTTTTTCAGTCTGTTATGGCTCAGCGTGCTAACTGGAGTGTGACCGAGACGTACGCCATTCTGCGTTCTGTTCTTCTGGCTTCTCCTACGCTTGAGGCTGGTTTTGTGCAGGTGGCTTCTGTTTACCAGGGGGCTTCTACCTCTGCGTATAACCTTTCTGCTGTAGATTCTCTTGGTGGTCAGCTTCTGGTTGCATTGTATACGATGCCGCAGACTCAGGCTGTTGCTGCTACTGTGGTGCAGGGTGTTGTGGGTAGTGCATCGGTTGGTCGCGTTGCCGGTAACGGTGTGTCGCTCGATGCGCTGAATGCTTACGTGCCGGTTGCTCCTACGAATCCTGGCGTTGAGCCTGAGTATTCTGTTACACCGACACCGCCTCCTACTTCAGTGAATAACTGATGTGCCTGCTGGAGGTGTTTGTAGATAATTTATGAGATCTTACATTTATAAGGCTCTGCTGCTCACTGGTTTGTGTGCAGTGCAGGTTCGTGCTATATCGTTGTATGATACGGCTCCCGTGGTAGGGTTGCCTGTTTCGCATGCAGTAAGGTACAGTGCTTATGCGCGGCTTGGGTACGACGATAATATTAACTCATCGTATGTAGACAAGTCTTCGAGCTTGTATGTGAATGCTGGGTTTAATGGTTCGTATGCGGACCATGAATCGGTGGATAAGGTGACCTATAGCTTTAATCTGGGTGCTACCCGTTACTTGTCTTCAGGCGATTCCGAAGGGCAGAAGATGTATTCGGATAGCAATTTGTCCGCGAGTCTGGTGCATGCTTTTTCTGCTCGCAGTACATATATGGGGTCGCTTGCCCTTTCGTACAGTCCGGAACCTGATTACGCCAGTGGTATTTCTGCTTCTCGTCAACAGGGGGATTGCTTGTACTGGTCCACTAACCACAGCTATAATCAGTCCATAGATAGCAGGTGGAGTTGGAATGTGGCTGGTGGGTACAGTGGTAACCTGTACAGTGAAACTGAGTATCAGAGAGATAATCGCCAATATGTGAACTGCAGCGCAGGTCTTAATTATCGGGCTTCTGAGTTGCTCAGTTATAATTACCGTTTCAACTACCGCTACGATTTGCGCGAGTATGGTTATAACTCTAATAACCTTACGTTATCCGCTGGCTTCAGCCTTGCGTTGGATCCTGTTTCAAGTTGTTCCGGTAGCATTGGTCTGCAATCAAAATTGGTTGGCGGCAAGACTATTCTGACTCCTAATATTAATCTTGGGTATAACCGGAGGGTGTCTGATGGTTTGAGTGTGAATTCGTATCTGACGCTTTCAAACGAGAACGTGGATACGTATCGTGGTATTGGGGCCAGTTATTTGTCTGATGTTACATGGCGTCTGGGTGTGAATTGCAATTACAGGCTTTCTCCTGATGTGTCGTACATGTTTGGTGTTTCGCTGATGAGCAGTTCGTACTCCAAGGGTACTCAGCGTATGGCGGATGAGAAGAATGTAACAATTAATCCGACCTTTGGGATGACGTATCGTTTCTCGGAGCAGTTGTCAGGTAATATCAATTACTCTTATACCTGGTATGAGACCCGGAGAAGCGGGGACTCGAATGGATATGAGCGTCATAACGTCTCAATGGGATTGACATATACGTTCTAATATTGGAAGATTGACGAAGATGAGGCGCATGCAGACAGTATGCACTCATTTTCATTTAAATGAAGCAAGATTTTTATGGATAAGACCTTTACAACGCCAAACCGGGCTGAGACAGTGCTGCATGCTCAAGACTACATGCAGGTATTGCGTAACAGGTGGAAGGTAATACTGTTGGTGTTTCTGCTTGTTTTCGTAAGTAGTGCTGTTATCACGAAGATGATGACCCCCAAGTATACGACGGGTATGTCATTCGAGATTAAGCCTCCGCGTGATTTGATTAACGTAGCTGTGGGCGGTGAGGGCAATCCCATTGTGGCGGCGACTGATAGCGCTGCGTATATGCAGACGCAGTTTGAAATTCTTGTTTCTCAGCAGAATCTTATTGCAGTTGCCAACAAACTTGACTTACCGAATGAATGGCAGATGGATGAAACCTCAGCAGCAGGTATGCTGATGGGCATGATTAAGGTGATGCCCCGTAAGAATACCAACCTGGTTGATATTACGGTGACAGCAAATGACCCGCGTGTGGCTCAGCAGGTGTGTCAGTCTGTGGTCGATTGCTACAAGGAGCTGCGCGAGGAGAAGGAAAACGCCATTATCAACGAAGCTATCAACAAGCGATACGAGGTTTTGCGCTCTCGTCAGGATGAGCTGGAGCGTAAGGCGGATGTTGTTCGTCAGTATATCCGTTCCGGTAAGTACATCCAAGGTATGTGGAGTGATAATGGGCATGGTGTTCCCGTGTCGACTGGTGCTGAGGAACAGACGCTGCAGCAGTTGAATAACACCAAACTGAAGTTGGAGGAGGAAATTGCCCAGATGTCTGTTCACATCAGTAAGCTTCAGGACCTGAAGGATGCTGATTTGCTCAGCTATGTGACGCGTACTGGTTTGCTGACGGCTGAGTCATACTGCTCCGCCAAGGTGCGCGAATTGAATAATCGCCATACGGAGGAAGAGAATAGCCGTTCTCAGATGTTGCTGAGTGGTTATGGTGCTCGCCATCCCAATGTTGTTCGCTTGGATGAACAGCACAAGGCAACGCGAGATCTGCTTTATGAGGAATTGGTCGGCATGCGTGACGCGATGATTGACCAGCTTGATGTCAAGAAGTCTGAGTTGAAGGATGTAGGTCAGCGTTATTCTGAAGCTCGTGACCGCCTGCGCGATAAGACGCTGGAGGACCAGAAGGTAAAGAATGCGCTGCAGGAATATGCCGCCGAAAAGGCCCGTTATGATAAGCTTGAAAATGATTACATTGCGGACAAGATGCGCTTGATGGCACCCCGCACCTGCCTGGAAGTGTACAGCCGCCCTGGCGTTCCTGGCGTTCCCAGCAGCCCGAATTACCGCATGAATTTGATTATCGGTGCCGTTGTCGGTCTTCTTGCCGGTATCGTGATGGCGTTCATGAGCAATTATTTCGATACGTCGATTAAGACGCTGGAGGATGCCGAGCGGAGCATGGGACTTCCGGTGCTGGGTGTTATCCCCCAGGATGCAGGTCTGCTTATTCTGCAGGGTGGTGAAAGCCCGGATGCTGAGGCATACCGCATTCTTCGTACGAATGTTGAACTGAAGAAGGATTTGTTCAAATCCACTACGTATGCCGTGGTGTCTGCCAATGCAGGTGAGGGTAAGACGACTACGCTCAGTAATCTGGCTTATGTGTTCGCCCAGGCAGGGTACAGCACTCTGATGGTGGACGCTGACCTTCGTCGCCCGCGCCTTGCACGTTATGCTGAATTGAAGAGCGAGGTCGGTTTGTCTACATACCTGACCGGTCAGGCTGAACTGAAGGATGTTGTGTTCCAGACTGGGCATGATAATCTCTACATGTTGCCGAGTGGTCCGATTCCCACGGACCCGAGCGGTCTTATCGGTTCACATCGCATGGATCAGCTGATGAGTGATGTGTCTAAGCGATTTGATGTTGTGTTGATTGACTCTCCTCCTATTCTGGGTGTGAGCGATGCTTCACTGCTGGTCAGCAAGGCGGATGCTTCTCTGCTTGTGCTTCAGCCGCGCAAGATGCCTGTTAAGGCTCTGCTGCGTGCCAAGAGTCTTATTGAGAATGTGGGTGGTCAGATTATGGGTCTTGTGATGAACAATGTTGACATTACAGGCGATACTCAGTACCAGTATTACACGACTTACTACTCATACTACTCCAAGGGCGGCAACCGAAAGGAGCCCGTAGCTCTTGCTCGTAAGAAAAACAAGAAGGAAGCAGTAGCTAAAGCTGAATCTAACACCGATGATTTGTATTGATATGAATAGTCTGAAGAAGATTGCCCTGTTCATGGTGCTTGCCGTGTTTGCCTCACCGTTGTTTGCGCAGAGTGCGGCAACGGAACCCCGCGCATCCAAGGGGGGCACTGTTACCATTCAATTCAAGAATATTCCCAGTGAGGATATCAACAATGTGAATGGTGATTATCCTGTCAGTCGCGAGGATGGTACTATCTCTATGCCGTATTTATCCGGTCGTGTCCGCGTTGCCGGTATGACGGCGCGCCAGGTTGAGAATGCTCTGCGTTCCTTGTATCTTTCTCAGCAGATTTACTCCGACCCCATCGTTATGGCGAATGTGGGACCGAAGGGGGAAGCAGCTGTGGATGCTCGTTACGTTCAGGTGACTGGTTATGTGGGCAGCAAGAAGAATCTTACGTATCGTGAGGGTATGACTTTGATTCAGGCTCTGATTGAATGCGGAGATATTACCGATTTCGGTTCACGCAAGATTCAGGTGACACGCGGTAAGGTGACGCGTACGTATGACTACTTCAGTGCGCGAGACCGTAGCATCAAGTTGCTGCCCAGTGATTCCATCTATGTGCCGCGGCGTCCGCCGTTTGAAGGACGACCTGACAAGGTGGGCCCGTAAGCCTGGTGAATCAGTTTCAACTCCGGCCTGAGCGCCGGAGTTTGTTTTTTGAGGTTACTGAATTGTAAGTGGTGTCTGCGCAGGTACAGAAACGGGTGTTGCTGCTGAGTGTCGGCTACGGGCAGGGGCATCATGCTGCTGCTGCTGCTTTGGCGGAGGCGTATGTCAAGTCCGGGTGGGAGGCTCGTGTGGTTGATGTCTGCAGTATGGCGCATCCGTTTGCCTTCAGGTTATCTCAGCGGTTCTATCAATTCTGCGTGCGGAGGATGCCATGGTTGTGGGGGGTGACATATTCATTGACTGATACGGCGAATTGGGCTGAGCTGGTGCGTTTGCCGTATATGCGGGAAATTGTGCGCTGCCTGGCTTACTTGCTGCATGAGTGGCGACCGGATTTTGTATTCTGTACCTATCCACTGTTTGCCTACATGCTGGACGCGTTGCTGAAGCAGGGGGGATATTCTGTGCCGTATGCGGTGGTTGTGACGGATGCGTTGGAGATAAGCCGCCCATGGATGTTGACTTCAGCCCACATGGTGTTTGTTACGGATGAGGAGTCGCGCCGCCGGGTGGTGGAGCGTTATGGGCTCCTGGATGAAACTGTGCATGCAACCGGGTTTCCGGTGCGTCAGGCGTTTCAGGTTGGTGCAGGGTATTCTGGGGGGGAGTTTCGTGTGTTATATGGTGCTTTTCGTAGTACACATGCTGTACGGAGTGATATACAGGTCTTGCTTGAAACATTCCCGGATCTGAGTATGACTGTGGTGGCTGGCACACGCAGTGAGTGTTTGCAGCGCATGTTCCGGGAGTTTGTGGATTCCGGGCAACTGACTGTTTTGAAGGAAACGAATCAGATGGCAGAGATGATGAGGTCTCATCATCTCTATGTTGGCAAGGCAGGTGCTGCCACTATGTTTGAATGTTATAGCACAGGGCTTCCAATGCTGGTTAATTTTGCCTTGCCTGGGCAGGAGCAGGGGAATCTTGAACTGTTGCTGGCTGATGGTGCAGGCGGATATGTAGGGACGTCATCCCAGCTGGTTGAGACGGTTCGCTCTTTGTTGATGAACGAAGGAGCTGGTTTGAGAGCCCTCAGAGAGAATATGCTACGCGCTGCTCGTTCAGGCGGGGTGAGCCGAATTATAAATCTGGTGAATACGCATTTTTCATGATGAATATGGATTCTGGAATTCTGGTGGTGGATAATTCCAATACGCGAACAAAGTTTTTGCTCAAGACACCAGCGGGGGTAAGTGAGTTGAGGCTGCTGCCCACAGCTGGTCTGACTATTGAGTCTGTTCGTGAGTTGGTCAGTGATTGGAATTTCGCGCAGGTTTGTGTATGTTCGGTTGTGCCGTCTGCTGAGCAAGTGATAAAAGCTGCGCTGGGGGAAGATGTGGTTCGCTTTGTGCGGGTGTCAGATGATTTACCTGTGGATTTTTCATCGTACGCCGGTGTGGGGACTCTTGGGGCTGACCGAGTAGCGAATGTGTTGTCAGCCGTCAGGTATGCGGAACTGCCGCTCGTAGCGGTGGATGCGGGAACGGCTACAACGCTCGATGTTGTGCTTGCGGAAGGGGAAAAACCACGTTTTGCTGGTGGCATGATAGCGCCTGGCATGATGGGGGTGGCTTCATGCCTGAATCAATGCACAGCTCTTCTGCCGGTCTGTGATTACCAGATGACCTGTCCGGTGATTGGCGGGAATACATCGGAGGCTATGGCGTCTGCTGTGCGTATAGGTTACCCTGGTATGATTGATGCACTCCTTGATGCGATAGAAGAGGAGGTGGGGCAACCCGTGCATGTTGTTCTGACCGGCGGTGATGCCGAATTTCTTGCTCCAAAGCTCCGCCATGCCCCGGTGGTTGTGCCTTCGCTTACATTAGAGGGTGTACTGATTGCGGCAGAAATTGACCAGAAAATAATTTTTTGAGCATACTTTAGTTTTTTTGTTGCAAGGAGCCAGTTAATGCGCTACAATGAACGCACCTAAAATCTGTCACAACTTATGTCCGACAATATCGAATCCCAGGTAAAAGAAATCATCGCTGCTCAGCTCAGCGTTGATCCCGAAAAAGTGACCACAGATGCTAAGTTCATCGAAGATCTTGGTGCCGACTCCCTTGACACCGTAGAACTCGTGATGGCTTTCGAGGATAAATTCTCCGTGGAAGTTCCCGATGAGGATGCCGAGAAGCTCAAGTCTGTGGCTGACGTGGTTGCTTACATCGAGGCCCACAAGGCCTGATAAGCCCGCGATATTACCAATTATCGGGCGGTTCCCCTCCTAGCGTGGTGGAGCCGCCTTTTGCTTTATGAATCAGAGTTCGGTCAGTTACGCCATGCAGCAGACCCGGGTGCTTTATGTGCCCGACAGGCGCATTGATTCATTTGGCGACACCCGGTTTAATTACCGCCTGGTGACGGAACCTATGGATGAGGTCGGGTGTTGCCGCATTCGTAGTGGCTGGGTAGAGGCGAATCGCCCGCGAATTATACGGCCGGCTGATTTGATAGGTGTCGAAACAGAAGGCTTTGGGGCTGATGCAACTCGCTTTTTTGAATGGATGCAGCAGCATGGTGCGAATTTGCAGGCTTTGTTCAAGTATGGTTTTCGCTTTGGTCGTTCGGACGTAAGCGAGGAAATTGTTCACGAGTCGCTCCGGGAAGTCGAGGAAAAGGTTGTTAAGGAGGCTCTTTCATCGAGTGATCCTTTTCGCGCAGTGATATCTGGTGTTGATGATGCCTGGGAGGTGTCTCTGCTTTATTTTATGTTACAAATGATTCAGGAATCCCATGAGATTAATGTTTTTGATTTTCGCCGCCGCGGTCTTATTTGAGGCGGGGGCTCAGTCATTGGAAAATGTTGAGAACTATTCGTTGTGGCCGCGCCGCCCGGATGAGTTGAAACAGGCCCGTAAACTGATTGCTGAGCAGAAGGGCGGGGAGGCTGTGTTGCTGCTTCAGCCTTTTGTGTCGGATAACGGCGTCACGGGGCGCGAGGCTCGCCAGATATGCGGGCGGGTCAATGTTCCGCGTTACCTTTCTCGCCTGCATCCTGGGGCTACTGTTTACACGGTTCGCAAGGGAGATAATATGGCGCGTATTGCGCATACTCAGAAATGCCCCCAGGATGTGATTATGCTGCTGAATGGTATCGTTGATCCGTCTGCTCTCAAAATCGGGCAGAAGCTGGTCGTTGTGCCGATGCGTCTCCGGGCGGAGATTCGTCCATTGCAGCATGAGATTTCCGTTTGGGATGGAGATCAGCTTGTGGCCGATTATCCTCTTGAGGGCGCTGATGCTGTCCCCTTCAAAAACCGCAAGACCATGACGACAAAAGTGGCAATGCGCGAGGGGTATGTGGATGGCGCAGTCATACCAGAGAAGTCATTCATGTATCCTTCATCCGAGCGGGTGCTGGTGCTGGAGAATGGTATGGCGATTGCTGCAGGGCAGAATCTTTCCCGTTCCGTTGTTTTCCGGATGGATCAGAAGGACCTCAATGAACTTGCCATGATGCTTGTCTCTGGTAATGAGGTTCAGGTCATTTATCCGCAGCGTTGACGCAGTTTTTTCTTTCGCGGTGTCTTTGGCGTAAAAATTATGCTTCCAATCCAGCCGGCGGTTTGCTATACTCAAAGCCGATTGCGGTTTTGATGAGATGAAATACCGCGCCAACTGTATAACTTATAGAAAAATATGAATAACGAGTCCACATGCAAGTCCAAGTCTGAGGGGAAAATGATGACCGGGGCCGAAGCCCTCGTGCAAAGCCTAGTGCGAGAGGGTGTGGATGTCGTATTTGCGTATCCTGGCGGCGCAAGTATGCCCATTCATCAGGCTTTGAGTCACGAGTCGTCCATCCGGACCATTCTGCCGCGTCATGAGCAGGGCGGCGCATTTGCCGCTGAGGGATATGGTCGCGTGACCGGTAAGGTAGGTGTGTGTATGTCTACTTCCGGACCTGGTGCCACGAATATGATTACCCCCATTGCTGATGCCATGCTGGACTCTGTTCCGATGGTCGCCATTACGGCTCAGGTGGGTAGTGGACTGATTGGTACGTCTGCATTCCAGGAGACGGACGTGTTTGGCATGACGGCTCCGATTGTGAAGCACAGCTACCTGGTGACCCAGTTGGAGGATATTCCCCGTATTGTTCGTGAGGCTTTCCATGTGGCACGCACGGGGCGCCCGGGTCCCGTGGTGATTGATATTCCCAAGAATTTCCAGGAAGGTAAGTTTGTTCCTGATTTTGATGCAGCGATGGACCTGCCTGGATATGAGCCCGAAGTTGCACTGAATACAGAGGCTCTGGATGAGGTGCTGCCTATTATTCTGAGCGCTAAGCGCCCGGCTATTTATGCAGGTGGTGGTGTCGTGATTTCGAATGCAGGTGAGCAGCTGCGTGAATTTGCAGAACGTGCGCAGATTCCGGTTGCTACCACGCTGATGGGTATCGGCGCTATGCCTGAGGACCATCCGCTTTCTGTTCGTTGGCTTGGTATGCATGGCGCCGTTTATGCGAATAACACGGTGAATGAGGCAGATGTTGTCATCGCCATCGGTGCGCGTTTTGATGACCGTGTAACGGGTGCTGTACGCACCTTCTGCGAACATGCCCGCATTATTCACATTGATGCTGACGCCGCAGAGCTGAATAAGAACAAGAAGGTGGATTTTGCCATTCGTTCAGATGCTGGTGCAGCACTTTCCTATTTGAATGCCAAGCTGGAAGCCATGGGCATGGCTCCCCGTGCGTATGACGTGGCTAACCGTCCTGAATGGTTTGGTATCATTGAAGCCTGGAAGAAGCAGTACCCCCTGACCTATGTCAGGAATGAGCGTGAGATTGCGCCGCAGCAGGCCATTGAGGAGCTGTATAATCAGCTGAAGGATGAGGATGCCATTATCTGCACAGGTGTGGGGCAGCATCAGATGTTTGCGGCTCAGTTCTACAAGTTCAATCAGCCCCGCCGCCTTTCCACCTCCGGTGGTCTTGGTTCCATGGGGTACGGTTTGCCGGCTGCCATGGGTGCCCACACCGCATACCCTGACAAAACGGTGGTGAACATCGATGGCGATGGCTCTTTCCTGATGAATGTGCAGGAGCTGGCAACAATTCACATTGAGAAGATGCCTATCAAGTGCATTATCCTGGATAACCAGCACCTGGGTATGGTGGTTCAGTGGGAAGATTTGAAATATGATTCAAACCGTGCCCAGACGTTCCTGGCTGATCCGGCTGATGAGTACGATCGCACTCATCGTACGGAGGAAATCCTGTATCCGAACTTCCCTGTGCTGTGCGCTGGTTTCGGTATTAAGTGTGAGCGAGTGGTTGACCCGGCAGATCTTGCCCCGGCCATTAAGCGCATGCTGGAGTCAAAGGAGGCTTATGTCCTCGATATCATGGTTCCGTATGATGTACACGTGCTTCCCATGATTCCGGGTGGCATGGGGTACCGCGACGTTCTTCTGGAGCGTATTGCTGGAGACGGTAAGGGGCGCAAGGCTTCTGAACTCGGTAAAGAAATTCCCTCAGCTCTTTAATTTGTTTATCCGCCCTCTCTGTTGTCAGCTGCGGCAGAGAGGGCTTTTTTAATCTGGTATGCCTAATGCAATTGTCAAGAATGTGCTTGCGAGCATATTTCTTGTGGTGCTTTGTTTCATTTTAGGAGCCCAGGCTGCGGAAGATGGTAAGATATCCATCGGTATCGTGGGAGCTATCGTCGCGGCTGTGTTTTTGCTGTGGCTGGGACCTCGCTCCTGGGTTTTGATTTATTTGCTGCCTCCGGTGCTTATCTTTGCACCGCTACCGGGTAAGCTGGCAGAATTGGCGGTACCCTTTCTCATTGCAGCCCCGGTGTTGTGCTATTGGATAGTCATGTATGTGATGGGGTATACCCGTATTCGCTGGCGCGGGCTGGCGTTTATGGATATAACATTGCTTGTTTTTTTCATCTATTTCCTGTCAACTTATATCCGGCATCCCGTGTCATTAGCTGTCTTGGGCTTAGATGTTGAATATATAGGTGGTAAAGAATATGTATGGTTCGTGCTGGCGTATATATATTATTTTGCCGTTAGCGTTATTCCCTGTACATACGAACAGGTCTGTAAGGTGCTGAGATGGGCAGTTATGCTGCAGATCGGGGCTTGTATACTCTTTATCATTCTGGCATTGTGCGGTGTATATGGTGGTGGTATTTCAGAACTGGCTGAAAGTGCATCCAGTTCTCGATTTGGGCTGTTTTCTCAATTGGGAGCGTATGGGATTATTTATTTCTATGGGGTGTATTCTCTTGGTAGTATACTTATGTCCCCTGGTAAGCTGTTTGGCTGTCTGATTTCCTTGGCTGGGATTTGGCTGTCAGGGTGGCGAGAGATGCTTGCATCGAATTGCTTTGTTATAGCTGCAATTAGCATTGTAAAACGTGAACTCTGGTGCTTGACGGTACTTGGTTTATTGTTTTATGGTGGATTGTTGTTTATAAGCTCTGAAGGTGTACTGAAGGAATTACCATACGGTATGCAGCGTTCTATGGCTGTGATTCCTGGTTTGACGATTGAGGATAATGTACGCCGTGAGACGAATAGTTCCAGTGAATGGCGTGTGGTGATGTGGAAATGGGCATTGGACCCCCGCACCGGATATATCAAGGATTATATCTGGGGAGATGGTTTTGGGCAGTCTACTGAACATATGCGCCGTGAAACAACCTCCATTATGCGCGGAACTACCCGGTTTGCCAGTCAGGAGTTCTTTGCCCAGACGGGTGTGTGGCATAGCGGCTATATTACCTCAATTCACCGAATAGGCTATGTCGGTTTTGCATTGGTAGTGATAGTGTTCCTGGTAGGTTTGTATGCCGTCTGGCGTGTATGTGTAGCAGTGAAAGGAACCCGATTGTATATTCCGGCGTTGCTGCTGTTGACTCCCTATTTTGGTGAACCTTTCCAGTTTTTCGTATCAGCAGGTACGTTCCCGAAGTTTTTTGAAACATTTGTCGCATTGAGCATGGTCAAATTGTTGTTCTGCGTGGCGCGGGAACAGAGGTTGCTTATTCCTTTCCTGGAACGTCAGAAATACGTTCCTGAGATGATTCGTGCACACGAGGAGCGGGTTCGCCCCTCAGCGTAAGAAACAGCAAAAACAAGATACAGAAACGCCGCAGAGTTCGACCTCTCTGCGGCGTTTCTGTTATATTAGCGTTCGGCTTCCTGAGAAGCCCCTCGCACCAGAATGAATTAGTGGCGGAGGGAAAGACGCACCAGCAGATCCTTGTACAGATCCGGGTTCGTGCGCTTGGCATAATCCAGAAGCTTACGACGGCGGGCAACCATCATGAGCAGACCGCGGCGGGAAGCGTGGTCGTGCTTGTTTGCGATGAGGTGCTGCGTAAGGTGGGCAATGCGCTTGGTAAGCACTGCAACCTGGAAACCGGTGGAACCGGTGTCCTGCTCGTTCGTCTTGAAGTCGTTGACGTTGATATCGCTCATTTTTGTGTATCTTGTGTTAGTGGTTGATTTTTCGTGGCTGCGGCAAATCGACCTACAAGGTGAGTGGATAATAGCACTAATTACTGCTTTTGCAAGCCTAAAAGCTAAAAAAATATCTAACATGATGTTGCACCTGTCTTTCTGCTTGCAACTTGGTGATAGTGTGGTATGCTGATGGCGTGATGGATTTAATGCCTGGACTTGATTCTGCCCGTGGAATTTTCTGTACAATCGCCTGGATTGCCACGCTGATGGCTGCGCTTGTATTTGTAATTTCATTTTTTACGGATTTTGATGGTGGTGCGGATGCAGACGCACCCGGGGGCGGCGCCGACACAGGGATGTTTTCCTTCCGCGCCGTGCTGGGTTTTTTTCTTGGTTTAGGCTGGGGCGGATACCTTAGCTTGCAGGCAGGCAGCAGTGTTCTGCTTGCATGTGGTACCGGCGTAGGGGTGGGTATCATCATGTTCCTTCTTGTAGCGGCTCTCATCCGTATGATATATGCCCTGAGGTCTGATGGCAACATCTCTCCGGAAAGCATGATCGGGTTGAGCGGTACTGTGTATGTGACCATTCCTCCGCGTGGAGAAACCGGAGGTCAGGTGCAGATTGCGCATCCCAACCAGCTCATCACGCTGTCTGCTGTGCAGGAGGGTGAAACTCCGCTTCCTGCCCAGACCCGGGTCGTTGTCACAGCAGCTGCTGCGGGTCAGGTTACCGTTCGTTCCATTTCCTAACATATACCCATACTCTACGAAATATGAACTCAAACATAATTAATGTGCTGGTGGCATCCACCTCGGGTGTCAGCGATATTGTAGCCATCATTATTCTGGTGGCATTCCTCCTGGGTACCGCAGTGTGGCTGTTCAGCCGTTACAAGATGTGCCCGTCAGATAAGATTCTGATTGTGTATGGTAACGTAGGCGCTGGTCGTTCTGCAAAGTGCATACACGGTGGTGCAACGTTCATTATGCCGATTGTGCAGAGTTATGCCTTCATGGATTTGAACCCCATCAACATTGACGTGCCGCTGAAGGGGGCTCTTTCCAGCCAGAATATCCGCGTGGATGTTCCTTCTTCCTTCATTGTCGGCATCAGCACTCAGCCGGAGATTATGCAGAATGCCGCCAGCCGATTACTGGGGCGCACCCGTCAGGATATTCGCGACCTGGCTTCCGAAATCATCATGGGGCAGATGCGTGTTGTCATCGCCTCCCTCACGATTGAGGAAATCAACGCTGACCGTGAAAAACTCATCAAAGGCATTACTGGCGGTGTAGACGTAGAGTTGCACAAGGTGGGTCTGTATCTCATCAATGCCAACATCACCGATATCCGGGACGCTTCTGGTTACATTGCAGCCCTTGGTCAGGAGGCCGCAGCCCGCGCCATCAATGATGCAATGATTAAGGTGGCAGAGGAAACACGCCGCGGTGAGATTGGTAAAGCTGAAGCCCTGCGTGAGCAGACGGTGCAGGTGGCCATGGCCAACGCCGCCGCTGTGGAGGGTAATAACGAGGCTCAGATGAAGGTGGCCGATTCCAATGCCCGTCTGAAGGTGCGCCAGGCAGAGGCAGCTCGTATCGCGCTTGTGGCAGAGAAGGAGCAGGCCGCCCAGGCAGAGGCTGCCGGTTACATTGCCAACAGAGAGGCTGAAATGAAGCGTGCTGAACTCGAACGCGCCACCCAGACCGCCAACGAAATCGTAAAGGCTGAAATCTTGAAGCGCAAGCAGGAAATTGCAGCAGAAGCCGTGGCTTCCGTCATGGTGAAGGAACAGCAGGGTAAGGCTGATGCCCTCGTGATTGAAAAAGAGGCTGAAGGTCTCGCTGCAACGAAGCTGGCAAAGGGTGAGGCAGATGCCCTCCTTCTCAAGAAGAAGGCAGAAGGTGAAGGTCTGGAACTGGTGGGCCGCGGTAACGCCGCCGCCATTCAGGCTGCGCTGGAAGCCAAGGCCACCGGTTTCCGCCAGATTGTTGCCGCCGCCGGCGATGCCCGCGCCGCCTCCGGCCTGCTCGTTACCGAGCAGCTGCCCACCATCGTGGAAACCCAGGCCAGCGCCATTCGTAACCTCTCCTTCGACAAGGTTGTCGTCATGGGTGGCGGCGATAGCAAGAGTGGCTCTGTGGGTGGTTTTGTGCAGAACCTTGTTACCGGAACTCTGCCACTGCATGAGCTGGCTCAAAGTGTCGGGGTTCAGCTGCCGGATTACCTCGGTAAGAGTGTAGAGACCCAGACCCCCGGTGAGGCACCCCAGGCATAACTTCCATTCCTGAAAATAATAAAATATCCCCTGCGGCAGAACAGCCGGCCAGGGGATATTTTATTGCATAAGTGGGGGAGCAGGGGAATCACAATTTCGGAGCTCGGTGGCAGGCTGCGGGCTGGACTCTGTGAGTGTGCATGATGCTATCTGCCATGCTGCGCACCGTTTCCTCCAGGATATTGCTGAGGTGACTGCCTGCCCTGAAATCTGCCGGGGCAAAGAAATCCACCCGGTGTTGGCTTGATTTGAGCGCGTAGCACTTCCGGAAACTGCGGCGACTATGGTCATCCGGGTTATAAACAGCCACGCTGAGCCCGCCCTGCTGGCGCATGACTGTGAAGCATGGCACATCCGTCGGACCGTCGCCAATGTAAATCATGTGTTCGAAGGGAATCGGTCGTAAATTGCTTTCCATGTGGTCATTTACATCTTCCTCGTAATTGAGCATTCCCTTATTGATCCGGAATAAATACTGCGTTTTGCTTGTATGGGAGATAACGCGTTTCGGGAAGCCGATGCGGCCATCCTGTTCACTGAACTCACAGGCAAAAATCTCACGCATGAAAGGTTTGATGATGGAGCCTTCCAAAATACTTTTGATACCGCTGGAAATAATGTAGAACTCAACCCTGATACCCGCAAAACGGTGTTCCTTGCTCAGGGCGCGCTCCTCAAATTGCTGGAAGAATTCCGGAATTCCCCGGTAATAGGTCAACTTCTTCCCCAGGTTGCGCAAATCATCATTGCTTACGCCATCAAGACTCAGTGTATCCAGAATCTCTTTCAGGTAACTTAACTCACCATCCCATCCTTCAGCCTTGCTCCGTTCATTGCATTTCTGCCAGAACTGTTCAGCCGCAATGCCGTATTCCGGGAAAATGGTGTCCTCCTGCATATTGTGAGGACTCAGGGTCTGGTCAAAGTCAAAAATAAGCGCGATAGTATTCTGCGGAACTGCCATATACTACCTTATAGCTTGTTCATTGCTTTTCTGCAAGTAAAAAGCATCATTATTAAGGGGGATGAGCAGAGTAATCTGGCAGATGACTCAAATAACAGCGGTCCCGCACTTTTGGGAATAATGAACCTCTCCGTCAACGGTCTTCTTCTTCCCGGTATTCACCCCCTGCAGCCTGCAGAAGTTTTACACACTCTGCATGACCATTCCATGCAGCATAAGAAAGAGGAGTACTGCCATTCTCTACCCCTTTGTTCACATCTATGCCGGGTGCAGCCAGCAGAAGTTTTACACACTCTGCATGACCATTCCCTGCAGCAAAAGAAAGCGGAGTAATGCCATTCTCCTCCCCTTTGTTCACATCTATACCGGGAGCTGCCAGCAGTAACTTCACACACACCGCACGGTCATTATATGCAGCCGCCATAAGCGGCGTTCCACCCTTCGCATCCGCCTGATTCACATCTATGCCGGGCGCCGACAGCAGTTGCTTCACACACTCTGCATGACCGTTCATTGCAGCAACCTGAAGCGGAGTGCTGCCATTCTCCTCCCCTTTGTTCACATCTATACCGGGAGCTGCCAGCAGAAGCTTCACATACGCCACATGGCCTTCCCAGGCAGCATGGAAAAGCGGCGTAGCGCCATACTTATTCGCCTTGTTCACGTCTATACCGGGAGCAGCCAGCAGGAGTTTCACACACTCCGCATGGCCATTTCCTACAGCCTTGAAGAGCGGTGTTTCGCCCTCCGCATCCGCTTTGTTCACATCTATGCCAGGAACCTCCAGCAGAGCCCCCACAGACTTCGAATTGCCATCACATGCAGCCTCAATAAGCGGCGTTCTACCCTTCGCATTCGCCTGATTCACATCTATGCCAGAAGCTGCCAGCAGAAGGCTTATGCACTCTTTAGAGCCGTGCCGCATAGCCATTCGAAGCGGCGTGTAGCTGCTCCCCTCCTTTTCTACCTCTATTCCAGGAGCTGCCAGCAGAAGTTTCACACACTCCGCATGGCCTTTCCATGCAGCAAACAGAAGCGGCGTTGTGACGGACTTAGACGCTTTGTTCACCTCTATACCGGGAGCCGCCAGCAGATGACTCACACACTCCGCATGGCCTTTACCTGCAGCCTTGATGAGCGGCGTTTCGCCCGCTGCATCCGCCTGGTTCACATCTATACCGGGTGCCCCCAGCAGGAGTTTCACACATTCCGCATAGTCATTATATACAGCCTTGATGA
>JAZRJB010000120.1:0-12355 GCA_045645565.1 Akkermansia sp.
GCAGGCACCGGTGTACTTGGCGCGGTTGATGGAGAGCGGCAGGTTGATGCTGTTACCACCTTCCGAGCTGGCATGACCGATGATACCCACGGCAATCAGACCGGATTTACTCTTGCTCTTCTTGAGAACATCAGCAATATGACCGAAGTTACTGCGGATGCTGGAGTCAAACTCCTGGAATTCGGTCTTGCGGTCGGTCACAACCGGGTTCTTGCTAATGCGCGTGTCATTCTTCGGGAACAGGAAGGTGTCGTACGTCAGGATGCGCCCGATAGTGTATCCCCTATCAAGGAACATCTTGCGGAGGTGCTTCATTTCTGCGGTGTCTTCATCGTATTCATCGCGGGAGACGAAACCGGTGGACTTGACCACCTTCTGACCATCTGCACTGAGAACGTAGCTCAGGAAGTTGCGCGCTTCCGTGTAGCCGGAGCTGTCCTGTTGGAGTACGGCATTGACGCAGGTGCTGTAAGCGTAGCGATCTGCTGCAATGTTACCGACCGTGGGGGTGAAGTAAACATTATTGGCAGCAGGCGTGCGGGCCACCTGCAACTCCTTGCCCGGTGTGCTGGTGCGGCTGAAAGCAACGGCAGCCAGCGTGTTGTTGGCGGCAATGCCCTGGGTGACCGGCTCATCAACAGCCTGGGTTGTGATGCCCTTATCCTTCAGCAGGGTGTCGAACAGTTCCTTATCCAGGGACCCGACGGAACCCACATACACCGTGTTACCGGAAATCTGGGTGTCGATGCGGGAGGTGGTGACACTGTTGAGCGGGTTCTGCTCACTTGCCTTGAACACGAGGGCATTGTAAGCCATGCCGGAAACGATGACTGAGTTCAGATCTCCCATGTTTGCAGAGGCCTGCGCCTCGTACTTGGCGTACTTGTCGGCGGGGAAAGCCTCACGGAAAGCAATGACCACATCAGCAGTTTTGCCATCCAGCATTTGCTCCGGTTCCACCAGGCGGAAGACAACGCCTTCCTTGTTTTCGGAATCGGTTACGCAGTGATTTCCTGTCTGCTCGCTGACATACACCCTGGTGTAATGTTTGTAATTCTGCATCAGCGGCATGAGCAGCTTTTCATATACGGCCGGCGTGGTTTCCACGGTAAACAGCACTTTCTCCGGAGCCGCGGGGGGAGGCGGCGGTTCCACCCACTCAGCAATGGCTTTGTCCCGGTCTGCTAACAGCTGGATAATCTCCGCGTGCATCGCGTTGATTTCATCGCGCTTGGCTTCAAGCTTGTTTGAGAAACCGGTGATGCTGGTGTGTATTGAACGCAGCTTCTTGTTGCCCTCTGCCAAGTGGTCGTTGATGGCTTCGCGCTCTTCTTCGTACGACTCATCCCCGTGTTCCTCATTGACAAGCTCCAGCAGTGTGTTCACTTCTGTCTTCTTTTTCTCAGCGTTCTGGCACTTGCGTTTGAACTTGTTGATCGCAACCATGGTCTGGTTGGCATCTACAAGTTTCATTATCTCGTCTCTCTTTGCATCGTTCGTCGGGGGGTAATCCGGCAATCCGTTGCGCAGGCTGTCGACTTCTTCCTGTGTCCGGTATTTGGCGAGTTTGGACAGTACGTCAGTCTTGTGGTTGACCACTTCGTCTCGCAGCTGGATGTAGGGAGTCAGATCAACCACATTATCCCGCATTACCAGGTTTTGTATGGTGGAGAAGAACTCAGAATGAGTAGCAGACGCCTCATCTTCAAACTCCTGGGCTATAATCAGGGCGTCTTCCATTTCCTGGGGAGGACCACACGAAATCACGCCCATGGCCGTAGCCATGAGCATGATTGCAGTCCTGAAAACCTTGAATACGTTTTGATTCATTGGTCTTTCGGGTGGGTGGGGTTATGCTATATTGTTATAATCATCGCCATTGCCTCTGGCTTGGTTTTGCTGGTCAATGCGGAGCAGGGTCTTTTCGATGAATTCGTTAATAACCTTGCGGAATGCCTGGCGGCGATTGCGTTCCTGTGCAGGAATAGCTTCCAGCTCAGCCTTATACATGTCGCGGATAGCCTGGGTGGTGAGTTCCTGACGGTCGATAATGGCAGCACTGATTTCCTTCTGGACGCTGAAGGCAAAGCAGGTGGTGTTTGTCATCAAGCTCTCATTCCTCAGGTTGTGGATGATGGTCTGATCATCGTTCCTGAGGCAGACAATTCCCTCTGCTTCATTGAAGTCGAAATACTGAGGCAGTCGGCGGGCAAGCCAGCGGGAACCAACGCGCATAATCTGCTGCTCTTCATTAGTCGGGAAGGTGAGCGGGCACATGCCCTTGAGCGCTTCGTCATCAATGCTCTTCCAGAACAGCTGTTCAACATTTTGATTCGCATCCATGACGGCATTACGCCCTGCCAGCTCTGCTACAATGCTGGCCTTACGCATGGGACGTACATATTCGGCCTCCCAAACAGATATCTGGGTGTTGTCCGGCTTCATACAGATGTACACATCATCAGGGTTGGAGTCATTGCCAAGTAAACGCAAGACACGTTCCCTGAGCATCTGGTTATTCTGGAGAATCCCATTGACCGTGATTTCATTCGGGAAGTTGACAACCCAGGCACAGCATTCTGAGTTGTATTGTTCTCTGTATGCATACGTGCTGGACGGTGCGTCCGGATCCGTCTTATAACTGAATGAAGCGGAAGTCAACAGCTGCTGTAACTTCTCATCGAACTTTTCTTCGGTCATCGCGCTTGTCCTGGACAGTATACCTGCCATGTTCGTGGTATTGTGGCGATCATCTGCTTCTCTCAGCATATTGCCGGCGGTTTGGAATGCTGCTCTCATGATGCCATCCTCGATGGTCCCATCGATTCTAAGATTAAGAATGGAGCCGTTTTCTTGCTGATTAGCTGCGAGTGCATTAATCAAGATGTTGCGAATTTCGGTTGCGACAGCCTTGATGGTTATCCATTGTTCTTCCATATTGGTGTGAACATGGAGAAGCATTTGCTTATAGGATTCATTGTAGTCATATTCCAGTTCTTGATCGACCTTCTTCGGTTCGTTCAAGAAGAGGAACTTGAACAGGGGAAGCTTTGTCTGCTGTTCCACAATACGCTCAATGCGGTTTGTCAGTATTCCGATAGGAACTCCCAAAGCAGCTTTCAGCTCACGCAGTCGATTGATTAAATTATTCAGATCACCACACGCATCGTCTATCTGCTGTCTCTGCGAACGGAGGGTGTAGAGCGCCACCAGATCGTTCTTCTGCGCTTCAAGGAACGCCTTGCCCTTACCTGCCACGGGGTAGGAAACCCCCGTCAGTTTCTCCCACTGCTCCTGGCGCGCCGTCATCCGCTCCTCAATGGGTGCTACTTTGGTGCCCTGCATGTCATCGCTCATGGTAGTCAGCCTGGTTCGGCAATCTTTTACAGCATCTATGCAGCTGTCGATAATGCGCTGGGTGTGTTGCAGACCAATTTGACCATCATTCCATTCCTGCGTCATTCTGCTCTCGATATAATCGAGATACAAAGCGGTGACAGAGGTGTAGGCGGCTGCCTCTAACCGCATTTTCTCACTGATGCGGGTGATAATGAGGTTCTGACGCCGGGGTCTGGAAATCGTGCAGTCGGCGGTATTCCCCTGGACTCTATTATCGTAGATGGTTCTGAAGATGGTGTTCAGTTCGGTGAGTGCGTTGGCATTACGAGGCCCGTCGAGAATCTGTTTCAGTCTCTCTTCATTCAGGAGCAGTTCTTTCCATCCATCCTGAATTTCTCTATCCAAGGTGAAGTCGGAAGGCTCTATTTTGTTATAGTCTGCCAGCGTCGTCTGTGGTATGGGCGCTTCGTTATCCAGGTAGCCCACACCTAAGTTGTTGTAGAGCATCTGGCGGTATGAGCTGAGCTGGATATCGTACGCGGCTATGAGAGACAGTTCATCCACGGCGGTACTCCAACGAGCGGCACCCAGGCTGCTGCTGCGGATGGAACGCGCAATGAAGACTTCACTTGTGTCATTGGGTTCGCCGTGGGTGTTGGCTGTCTTGTCTTCAAGGGTGAGGATACGGTGAATATCGGCATTATCCGCGCCTTCGTCGAGTGTAGCAACGCCCAAGGCCCAGCTGGCGGTGCGCTTAATCTGCTCACCGATGGTGACTGCCTGGTTTCTGCTGTTGGTGTTAGTCGAGATACGGATACAGTTGATGGGAGTGTCCAATTTGGTGCGCCTCCCCATGTTTGCCCCAACCATGGCGTGGGGGCGGAATACGCCGGTGGACAGGTTGTCCAGGTCGCGCAGGGCGCAGTACTGGTTTTCAAAGAAGAAGCCCTGGATGGAGGCTTTCGCCACACCTTTTTCATCAGCCAGGTATACATACACATTGATGGTGAAATTACTAGGATTGGGATGGTTCTGACGAATCAAGTTGACCAGGTCCACAATGCCGCCGGAACCGGTACCACCACCCAGGGAACAGAAGACGTGGAAATCGGCCTCGTTGGCGGCATCAGCTGCTGCAGCTCGCACGAAGGCGTTAGCAATGGCTCTGTCAATACCCTCCGCGTTGGCGGCAAAGAGCATGCGACCATAGCGGCGGCGCTGCTGGGCACCTTGGGCGGCATTGTCGATACCGCCGAGGGCAGCCTCTTGCTGCTGGGCTTGGTTGGGATCCGGGCTGAAAAGCCAGGGGTCGACATTAGGGAATCTGGTCGCGTTAGCGTTGGGCCTGAGGAGGTAACGTTCATTTTCATCGGGGGAGAGATCGCGACCCATGCACTGCCAAATGGCTCTTGTCTCCCAGATATCCGGGCTGCTGTCGATGGAGAGGAACGCGTGGGGTGCATCGAACCCGGCCGAGTGTTCATTAGCTCTCCTATAAAGTCGGAGCTGGTGAATCTGCTTTTTGAGTTCGCAGATAGTCTTGGCGCCTTGACCGCCGAGGCCGATGTATATTTGTTTTCTAGGCATGGTGATGAATAAATTGAAGGTTCAGATAATGGGTGAGATTAGTCTTTTTTGTTCAGCGGCTTGATATCAATGAAAGCGAGCCAGGAAATGAGCCCCGTCTGCACGAGGAGCAGCGCAATGATGAGACCGATGATGCTGCTGCGCTGGTCGCTCAGTTTGCCGCAGACATTGTTATCAAAGCGCTTCATGTTGTGATTGAGGAATGCGTGGGCAAGGTTTTTGAACCAGACGTTGTTTTCCGTGGAGATGGGAGCGGAGTTCATGCCGGCGTTGGTCATGGCTTCCGTGTACTGACCGTAGATGGTACTGTTGGCGTCATCGCGGGAGATGGGAGCATAACCATAGCTGAAGGGGGGCATGCTGGAGAGACCGGAAATGGCATCGCGGGTACTCTTGCCTTTGGCAGCCTTCTTGCCCTTGGCCATGGCATCCATGGCGCCTTCGAGGAAGGCCTGTTCGTTGGCCATGCGTTCCTCAGTGGTTTCACCGGGAATGACGAATTCGACGGAGTCTTCGTTGATGAGGTCCTGGTCAATTTCAGAATTGCTGTTCAGCATCTTCTTGAGACCGGATTTGAAAGCCATTTCCACGAGGCGGTTGTTATCCGTCAGCCCGGAGAGGATGTTTTCAATCAGGGAAGGTCTGGCTTCTTTTGAGAGAACCGTGTTGTTGATGAAGCCCATACCGACCCACATGGCGCCGAGTGTGCCGGTAATCAGGGCAATGGGGAGGGAAACCAGGATGCAGGGAGTATTGAGTTTCCACTTGGTGTTCCAGATGCGCCCGATGCCGTAGCCGAAGCCGAACAGGCTGATGAGGATGATCAGGACAGCAACGCCGATGGCCATGACCATGGATTCCATGGCGCTGGAGAGCCAGAATATGATGTGAGTTATGTATTGCATGGTTTGTTGTTTGGTTTGGTTGAATTAGGAGAAGATGTCAGATCTGGGCTTCAGTTTCCAGGCTCATGGACCTTGAAAACGATACAGGAAGCGTTGTCCTGATTTTCCGCAGGTTTGTCGTTGATGAGGTCGATGATACTTTTGGCAATCTGATTTGCGGTGATGGCTGGTGCGCCGTAGTTGCGGATAGTATCAATCAATCCCTGTCCTTTCTCTGTGTCGAATTCGAGCGCGTTGATGACGCCATCTGTGCAGATGACGATAATATCCCCGACCTGGAGCGGGAAACCCTCTGCCTGTCTGGCTTCGGGGATGCCCATGCGTTTGAGGCAGGCTTCAGAGGTATCGATGGCGGGGATGCCGGCTTGCGCAAGCCTGGGAGTTCCGATTTCGCGACCGAGCAAAGCACTGGTAAGGCGGGAATAGCATTGGCCGGGGATGGCTCTCTCTCGCTGTTCAGGGTCGTTGAGGTCCAGTAACACCGCTTGTTGGTTGCCTTGTTTGTCTATCTCATCGCGCCACCAGGTAGAGTGGAGGCTATTGAGGCACTGCATGGTGAAAGTCTCACCGTTGCGGCGGAAGAGGAGGATGGCGGTGTCGCCCGCAGATGCGAAGTGGAGGTGATTATCTGCGATGACGGCGGCGGCAAAGGTTGCGCCAGCGGAGGTATGGGCGAGGTTGGCGCAGGTCTTGAAATCGCAGATGGCGCCGTTGGCGGCATAAGCAGCCATGAGGAGGCGCTGCACCCACAAGGTATTGAAAGAGCCAGCTTCAGCAAAGGCATTGCCGAAAGCCTGGACGGCCTGGTTGGAGCAGATATCGCCGCGACCTTCACCGCCCATGCCATCACAGAGGATGCCGACGTGAACAGTGCGGTTTTCCTGGTGGAAGAAGCGGTTGTTGACCTGAGGCGGGGTTTCAGTGAGGGTGTAGGCCATGTAGCAGTCTTCCTGCCTTTCTTGGTGACCTTGCCAGACATGACCACCGATGGTGATTGGAGGCATAATAAATATGTGGGGGTTATTCGATGGTGATGCTGATTTCCGGAGTGCGGGTGAGAATGACTGTCTCGTTGCGGTGAATGGCGGTGCAGACGATGAGTTGGTCGTCCTGTCCCTCTCTTTGCAGGATAGCGTATCTTTGCAGGTTGGTATCTACAGCCTGGTTGATGTTGAGCATCCAGTAGCTGGGGGTACCGGCGGGATCGTCAATGAGGTTGACGAAGGATAGCGCAGCGTGCATGCGGGAAATGCAGTTGGTAACATTTTCCAAGGCGATGTCGGCGTGACCGCCTTCGACCATGCGCCCCAGGGAGACAACGGGTTTGTCGAGCGGGAAACGGAGGTCTTCGCCATCGGCCGTGGCGCCGTGTACAACGAGGGTGTAGGTGCCATCTCCCCTGGTGTCGCGGGCATCGCGGGGAACGTAACGGCGGGGGGCGAGCAGTGCGGGGATGTAGGGGCTCATTTCCGTGCAGAGGATGGGGTCGCCCACAATGCCGTATTCATTCGGTTGGGCCTGCGGTGGGGGCGGGATTTCCGGGATTTCAGTGTGTTCCTGGGTGATTTGTTCCTGCTCCCGGATATTTTCCGTCAGGATCTGGATGGTGCGTTTGGCATCATCGATGGCAGCGGGGTTGCCGCCGATGCCGTAATTTTCCACGATAATGGCAATCTGCCTGTTGATGCGTTCGAGGTAGTCATTGATGAGCCTGCGTGCACGGTTGATTCTTTCCTCCTCCTCACGCTTTTTCTTGGCTCTTGCCTGATCCCAGAAATAGGCGCCGAGACAGACAAAGATGAGAGCGATGAGAGTTAAAAAGGCGTAGGCAATGAATGAGCTGTCATCCGTTCCGGAGGAAGTGTATTCCTCCTCTTCTTCTCCCTCGGTATCAGGAGAGCTGAAACGCGTCTGCTTTCTGGCATTGGTGAGTTTCAGCTTGGGGGAAATGGTTTTGGCAATGTAGGGCAGGGGAAGGGGCTGGGTGCGGAGGCTCTGCTCACGGAGAGCGCTGAGCGTTCTGGCAAAGGAAGCGAACTCCGGGTTATTCAGGATGGTAGCCTCTGCAGCGTTGTTGATTTTAGCGATGGCTGTGGTGTCATATTCATTGCGCCTGGAAGCACTGCTGCGCGGGCTGACGCTGGGGTTGCTGGCCAGGGTGCTGAGTGAATCCTGAATGCTCTTGAGATAGGAGGAGAGGGAATCCGGGTTGTTCTGAATAGCCTCGCTGGTTGTAATCTGCTTGATGAGCTGGGCGATTTCTAGATATTTCTGGGAAAGGATGGTGCTGCCTGTTTCTACGGAGGAAGTTGCTGCCACAGGGCTGCTCTGGGCAGAGGCGGGCAGAAGGCTGCTGCATGCGACTAGAACGCAAAGTAACAGTTGGAATGTTCGTTTCATGATTGGTAAGAGAGGAGAGAGGGTAGAATGGTTTTCGACCCACGCTTTGTCATTCTAAGATATCGGGGGTTGGATGTAAAACAAAAAATAACTTTTGTTGTCAGATAATATTGTCATCAAACTGAGTAAAAATGATGGGTTGTGTACAATGGAAGCGGACGGGGTGGGAGAATTTATTTTGATTGAGTGAATTTTTTGTAAAATTCTGAGGTCGCAGATTAGGCTTGACCGCGCAGGGGGAGGTGCGGTAGAACTGGAGGCATACATGAGAAAGAAAGTTTTCATAGCTCTGGTGGTTTGCGCGATGTTGACCCAATGTCATAGCCTGAAGTCTGATTGTGAGGCGTTGCGGGAGCGCGAGGCTGCCATTGCAACGGAAGAGAAGGGGGCTTATTTTGTGGGGCGGCGGTATTACATTCCGCTGTGCCGGTTCTGGGGGTATTTGCGTGAGCCGGGGCAGAGCTGGCGCACGGCAAAGCTGGTGATGATGGATGAATCTGTGCTGCATACGCCGGACCGCGGGCCGGAGGAGCCGCTGCCGAATGCAACTTTTGGTACGGACCAGAATGTGGAGTATGTGGTGAAGGGGATGTATACGGGAGAGATGGGGTATGACCCCAGCACGGACCAGGTGCTGCCGCTTTTCCGCGCGACATCGTATGAGGTGCGGAATGCGAAGCCGGGCTTCCTTTTTGTGCCGTCGGAGAAATATTCAGAGACGCAGGTGAGTCTGCGGCCGGTGCTGATGCCGAAACCGGAGGTTTGCCAGCATGTGCTGGCACAGCCGTGAATATGACGCGTATTTCCCGCGCAAGCGACCCGTTGTTGTGATATACTTCCCGTAAAGAATCCGCATTCTGCATATCCTGTAAACTTTTCCTATTTTTATGGCTCAGTCTAAAATTCTCGTTGGTCTGGAAATCGGTACCACTAAGACCTGTATGGTAGTTGGTGAAATTCGCCCGGATGCCACGGCAACCATCATTGGCATTGGTGAGGTGAAGAGCGCCGGCGTGCGCAAGGGTGAGATTGTGGAGCCCAGCATGGCGCGCCAGTGTGTGTGCGATGCCTGGCAGCTGGCTCAGGACCACGCTGATGTGGATATCCTCAATGTGTTCCTTTCTGTGACGGGTGAGCATATTGTGGGTGAGAATAATGTGGGTTCCTTCCGCCTCCCGGATAATGAGAATGTGATTGATGATGAGCATGCGGATGTGGCGAAGGAAAAGGCTGAGAAGATGGACCTGGCGGCGGACCGTTTCGTGGTGAACAAGGAGCTGGGCGGGTTCTCCATTGACGGCGGTGAGCCTACCCGCCACCCGGCCGGGCTTACCGGGCGCACGCTGGATGTGAATTGCCACATTATGCACGGTATCCGCACGCGTTTGCAGAATTCCCTGCTGTGTGTGCGCCAGGTGCCGCTGGAGGTGGAGGATATTGTGTTTTCACCGCTGGCTACGGCGCAGATGGTGCTGACGCGCCAGCAGAAGGATAGCGGTGCGCTGCTGATTGATATTGGCGGCGGAACGACTGATTTCATTTGCTACAAGGGCGGGGATGTTGTGGCTTCCGGGTGTATTCCCATGGGTGGTAACAACATTAACCAGGAGATTGTGCGCCTGACGGACCAGCGCGTGAGTTTCAAGGCTGCTGAGGTGTTGAAGCGCACGGAGGGTAACGCATTCGGTGATATCAAGGACCATTCCCTTGCTCAGTACAAGAGCGAACTGGGGATGCATGATGTGACGATTGAGCGCGGGCAGTTGAACCGCATTATCCGCAATAGCCTGGCAGCTATGCTGCTGCAGGTGCGTGACCGCATACCTGCGGAGCTGCTGAACTCCGGTATGGGGATTTACCTGAGCGGCGGTACGAGCTTTATGCGTGGGCTGGACAGCCTGTGCAATTATATTTTCAGCGGTATGCCGGTTCACCAGCCTGCACCGTTGCCGCCGGGGCAGAATCACTCCTACCTGGCAGATCCCCGTTACTGCACGGCTATTGGTCTGATTCGCTATGCTCAGCGTTTTGATGATGATGCCATTAACCCGCGCCGGGGTAATATGCTGGCTCGTTTCCTGAATTTCCTGCGCTTCGGGCGCTAAGTTTATTACCAGACATTCCTGTTATCATGCTTCCGTACCAAACGACGACTCGCAAAGAGGACGGTATTGTTATTGTTGGCCTTGGCGGCGCTGGGGCCAGTATTCTGCAGCGTTTCAGCGGTTCCAGCGCTGAGAATGTGCGTCTCTGCATCATGTCGCTGGATGAGCGCCTGGGGCGCGAGTGCGGCAATGTGGAGTTTGTGCAGCTGGGCGCAGGGCTGAACCACGGTCTGGGCTCAGGTGGTGATCCTGAAGTGGCCCGTCTGGCGATTGAGGAGAGCGGTGCCCAGGTGGATGATTTGCTCCGCGGGGCGCGATTGCTGGTTATGGTGGTTGGCCTGGGGGGCGGTACGGGGTCTGGCGTGGCACCTGTGCTGGCCCGGAAGGCGCGTGAGGCCGGGGTGTTCCTAGTGTCTGTTGTGGTGATGCCGTTTAGTTTTGAGGGCGCCCGCCGCCGCAAGCAGGCTGATGTTGCGCTGGAGGAGATTGCCAGCATTTCAGATATTGTGTTCTGCTTTGAGAACGATTACATGGAGGATCTTTTCCGGAGCCGCACGGGGGCACAGGCTGTGTTTGAGGAGGCAAATGCGCTGCTTTCCCAGGCAACGGCTTCTGTGCCGCTGCTGGCTAATTCTCCCGGTATCATCAATATCGGCCTGGATGAGTTGGTTTCTACCCTGGAGAATAACGATTCCCGCTGCATTTATGGCGCTGGTAAGGGGTATGGGCCTAACCGTGCAGAGGAGGCGGCCCGCGCGGCGTTGCAGTCTCCCCTGGTGGCGTATCATGATGCAATCAAGCTGGCCCATACGGTTATTGTTCACATTGCCGGCGGTAGCAATATGTCGCTCACGGAGCTGAGGGTGGCTATGGAGACAGTGCGCGGCGCCCTGGCTGGGGATGATGTCAATATCTTCTTTGGCGCGGCGGTTAAGCCGCGTCTGGGTGATGAGATGCGCGTGAGCATCATTGCTTCTGTCGATGCACGGGAGATGCAGGCTGCTGTGCTGGCTGATTCTGAGCCGGAGGAGGAGCTGCCGGAGGTTGTTGAGCCTGAACCTGAGCAGGAGGAAGAGGAGGAAACCGTGGCTCCGGAGGCTCCGGCACCGGTTGAGGTGCCAGAATTCGAGGTGGAGGCTGAGGAGGATATGGCGGCTGAGGAGGAGGCTGAGATGGCGGGGGAACCGCTGCTTGAGCCTGATGAGGAGGAAGAACTGCCGGTGCCGCCTGTGGCTGAGCCTGAGCCGCTGCCAGTCTGGGAGCCGGTTCCTGCTCCGGCTCCGGTGGAGATGCCTGCTCCTGTGGCAGAATTCCGCCCTGCAAAGCAGTCTGAGTTTAATCTGGATATGGCATTTGGCACGGCTCAGGATGTAACCCCGGCGGATTCCCTGAACCGCGTGGAGGATATTTTCGGGGATGATGATGAGCTGACGCGGCTGATGCAGAATCGACCGCAGCCGGCGGTGCGCACGGCGCGCAATATCAATGTGCTTCCCAAGAGAACGGAAACGGCTGCAGAGGAGGCGCTAGCCGCCCGTGTCAGCAGCATGTTTGATGATGATGCTGAGGAAGATGCGGCAGATTCGGCCTCCTATGCTCCGCCTCCTTCCCGGCAGGGGCAGCCGCGCGGTCCCCTGGGGTACAATGATATGAGTGATATCTTCCCCGGTGGTTAAGTGGTTTTGATGAATCATTGTTAACAGGAGAGAGCTGAGCCATGAACCAGGCTCAGCTCTCTTGCTGTTGAGAAATGCCGCCCCGTGGGCACATGTGTCCCAAAGTTTGAGTACGGAGCTCGATTGGAATTTGGCGAGCCGCAGGCGAGCGGAAACTTGAGCCCGCAAGGGCGACAGAATCATAGCCCAGCGTGGAGCCGCCACGCGGCGGCCTGCGAGGGCGTAGCAAGCGAGCAACGCGAGACGCGAAGCCCCGAACGCTGGGTTTGGAATAAAACATAACCGGAACCCCGACCAACGTGGAGGGGTGGCAGGGAGGCGCTGCTAAAACACTAAGCCGAAG